>DOHN01000160.1:0-4305 GCA_003535195.1 Ruminiclostridium sp. | reverse complement strand
GGACGGCAGGAATAAGCATCAGCAAAAACCTATGCGTTCTTTTTACGTCAAACCATCTTCTATAAACAGCAACGTTCAAAAGCACCATACCCGCAATAGCAAAAAGTAAAAGACCTGACACAGAGGGTACGCAGATCGCAATAAAAGCCAGCAGTGTAAAGGCTAATCCGCTTAGAATAATACCGCCGTATCCTTTGTTCCTTGCTGCAAAAATGATGGCTGAAAAAGAAAGAGGAAATAATAGAGTAATGTACTGTGTATAAAATGACTGGCCATTCACTGTATACGAAACGCAGAAGCCGGCAATCGAAAGGGCCACCACAGAAAAGTATACTGTCTTTGGGTATTTTCCAAGCAACGAAAAATCTAAAAAATAGGCTATAAGCATAACTGCTATCCCAACTGCAGTATAAAAGAGCCGAACGGACAACAAGCCCGACCTATCCTCATCATTAAAGATAAATAGCCGGATCAAAAGCCCAATCATCAAAAGTGCCGCCGTCGCTGCGAGCATACCCCACTGGGGCTTCGGACGATGAACACGATCAAGCTCCATACCTATCTCCACAGCATTACCCATCTGCCGGATGGCCTCGCGGGCCGCTGTGTCCTCGTCCATGCCGCTTTTCATCAGCGCATCACGCTGGTCGCAAAGATGCGCCCCAATCTCTCGCCCAATGACCGGCCGGGCCTTCTTCCAGCGAAGCTGCCGGCACACGCTCTCGGTGTATTCCTTGAAGCTCTCAGGCATCAGCAATCGAAACACCTCCCTGCATAACACGGTTCACCGCACCGGAGTAAGTAATCCATTCAGCTTGCTTTTCAGCCAGCAGCTTTCTCCCCTTGCGGCTTATCTGATAATATCGCCGGGGGCGCTGGGTATCCTCGTCCTTCTCGTAGGAGCTGATCAGTTCCTTTGCCTCCAGCGAGTGCAGCAGCGGATACAGCGTCCCGGCCTTCAGTTCAAAGGTGTGGTCGGAACGCTTTGCCAGCTCCTCTATCATCTGGTATCCGTACATGTCCTGCCCGTCCAGCAGCTTGAGCACGAGCATTGTCGTGCTGCCGCTAAGCAAACTCTTATCAATTGCCATATTGTACCCCCTCATATATAGATTATCTATATAATATATCGATCATCTATATATGTCAAGCAGGCCTGTCTACTCCCTGAAATTCCACGATATTCCGCCATCGTTACTATACATATAAATAGTGGTTTTATCGTAATCATCATTTGAATGGTCACTTACGGTTATTGGGTATACGCCATTTAGCCCGTCAAATGCAGGTGAAAGCGGAGTAAAGCGATATTGCTCCCCTTGGTATTGTAAAAGGAATCTTTCTCTTTGATGCACGATCCAATGAATCTTTTCCTTAAAAAATAACCAAATATGCTGCTATAACTAACATTGCACTTAATAATGTTCCCAATAAATAGTATTCCGAAAATTTGGGATCATCAGCAATTTTACTATATCTGGCTATTGACTTTGCAGTAAGGACAAATCCAATAGCAGAATATTGTCCTGCTGAGAGCAATAATAAAATGATACAACGCTCAAGTATTCCTATAAGCGCCCCTACATTTGGGTACCCTTCTTCTCCATTGGTTGTTGGCTTATAGCGATATAGCACTTTCTTAATGGTTATACTAAAGGGTTGAATTATAATAAGTAAAATCAATATCCAGGAAAGAACGCCCATAGTATTGATTTGTAACCTATTTAAAATATATTGAATGCAATAAATATAATTGACAGGTTCAGATAGAAGGGCTATAGTTGCCGCAATAAAAGTAATTACAAGAATATGTATGATCTGATCAAGAAAATATACTAACGCATCTAATTTATCATCTATCGTAATCCTCTTTTTTATAAAGAATTTAATTAAATCAACTAGAAAATGAGCTGCAGCAATAATAAAAACCCATTTTAAAAGCTTAAGACTAAATACTGGAATAATTACAAACATCATCGAAAACAAGTATATTATACTATGCTTCAATAACTTCCAGAATGATTCATCTTTGCTCATTGCCAGCTCAGAGGACTGTAAATAAAAATCGCCTAATACATGTCCAATTAAAAATAAAGTCAAAACAATCTTAGCCATTGAGCTCCCCTCTTTCCTTACTTAAAAAAGAGTTCACTGTGTCTATTGCAGATTTATAAGAATAGAATCTAGCATTATTTAATGCTTTATTTACACTGGGCTGACCAATATTAAGGGCATGCGCTGTTTTATACTGATTCTCGTCATTAGAAAGATACGCATAAATAATTTCCTTTTGCCGGTCTGTCCACTTGGATTTTAATGCAGTACAGACAGATAAAGTGGAATTCAGCAATTCATCAATTTCAATATTGCTTTCCCCTGAGCATACCATAATATTGGAGTTCCGCTCAGTATATTGAAATTTTTTACTTTCAATCTCTTTAATCATTTTTCTTGCGCGATGATACGCAGGACCATCAATTTCTGATGAATGATCAAAATTAATATCCGTGCTGATACCGCCAATTCCAATACCAAAGCGCAATTCAACGGGCGCCATTGCCATTTCGATTTCACAAATAATCTTCATAATATGACTTCTATTTTTAAGTAACCCTTGAAATTCGTCTCCTAAAATAATTGTAAATTTAGAGGCAATATCTTCTGAGTATTTCATATTGATATCTGTCAATAGATTTTTAAATTTCTGCTGCATAGCTTTTCGGTCTTTTATTTTCTTTGAGTCTACAATATCACCAATAATAGCAACATATTTATCATAGAAAAACATTTGATCACCTCCGCTTTATATTGTAGCAAAATAAAAGATGCATTACAACGTGAATCTTTTGTTTTGATTCATATTGTAATGCATCACGTCTGAAACTGGCATTTGAATTTATGTAACAAATCTCATTGCAGCTTATCGAACGCATACTTTTCTTGGCTATGCAATGCAAGATCAATATGATTGTTCAATTGGTATTTCGCAACTCACCTGATTGGGAAAGTCAGATCGTAAATAATCTCAGCCATTTCTTTCGCAGACTTGTTTATGCCATTCTTAAGCCAATGCTGTAAAAGGCCGATGCTTCCATTTACGGCAAAGATAAAATAATCCTCGCTGATGTTCAAATTCGTATCTGCCGCAGTTGAGGGAGACATCCCGCATTGTTGATAAATTAGGGTAAATAACTGTTGCTGGAAACCAATATCTCCCTGTTCACTCATCAGAGTTTGAAGATGCCTGCTGTTTTCAGTAAAGTATTGAAAGATTCCTTCAAGCATCTTCATCGTTTCATATTTATCGGTCTGATTAATCTGACTAATAAGATTGGAAAGTGCTTCTTTCACCCAGGAAAGAGTTTCGTCCTCAATTTTGCGAAGCAGATCGTATTGGTCGGCATAATACGCATAAAAAGTCGTACGGTTGATATCTGCGTTTTCGCACAGCTCCTTGATGGTTATTTTGGCAATCGGCTTTTTCCTCATCAATTCAAGCAGGCTGTCCTGCAAAACCATCCGGGTATAACGTGTTTTCCTGCTCTCTTTTATTTCCTTCATAAAGCTTGCCTTTCCTTTCTTTCTGAAACAAATCCGGTTCACTCTGTTCTGAAATCAACATTAATATGGTGATATGTTGTAAACATTACAATCAATAAACATCTGACGGTTGTAAAATTAACACAGTGTCATTATAATAAGTTTTTAGTTAAGTGTCAAGAATGTGCATAACTTTCAGGAGCGCTTCAATATACGCGAACCGTTTGGTTTCGCTTGGAAATTTGAAAGTGCGGAAGGGAATCGACATTTTGACGAACGCAGCTTACACAGACAAGGGAGATTATGCATGGGTTTTATCACATTTGAAAACGTGGATAGAGAATATCACATCGGCGACAACGTCATCAAGGCGGTGGACGGCATCAATTTTAAACTGGAACAGGGCACCTTCAATGTCATTCTCGGTCAGAGCGGCGCGGGGAAAACCACGCTCTTAAACCTGCTGGGGGGTATGGATTCACCTACCGCCGGCAGAATAGTTGTGAACGGGAAAGAGATTTCCAGCATGTCGGAGCATGAGCTCACTGACTACCGCCGTACGCAGATCGGCTTCGTATTTCAGTTCTATAACCTGGTACCGAACCTGACTGCACTGGAAAACGTACAGCTCGCCGAGGAAATCTGCCCCGACCCCCTCGACGCCCGCGAAATGCTGCAGCGCGTGGGGTTAGAGAAGCGGCTGGACAATTTTCCAAGCCAGATGTCGGGCGGTGAGCAGCAGCGCGTTTCCATTGCGCGTGCGCT
>DOHN01000103.1:21605-25234 GCA_003535195.1 Ruminiclostridium sp. | reverse complement strand
GGATCTTCCTCAGGGGAAAAATCTTGTAGGCGCCTTTTACCAGCCTGATATGGTTTATACAGATCCCGCTTTTCTAAATACATTGCCGGATAATCAGTTCGCCGACGGTATGGCAGAGCTTCTGAAACATGGTTTCATACGTGATGCTTTGCTGTGCCGGGAATTGATATCGTCCGGATCCAGGTCTTCCCTTACCGGGAAGCTTGATGCCATCATCGCCCGAAGCTGCCGCATCAAGCGGGACATTGTGGAAAAGGATGAGCTCGATAACGGCCTCCGCCAGCTTTTAAACTTTGGCCATACCATCGGCCATGCCATTGAACGGGTTCAGCAATATTCAGGCTTTACACACGGCCAAGCGGTGTCGGCCGGCATGGTTGTCATGACCAGGCTGACTGAAAAGCTCGGCCTTACCGGCAGAGGGGTTTCCGATAAACTCAAGGAAGCTTTGGCGTTATACGGTCTGCCCGTTGCCATGCCTCCCATTGATACCGAACCCCTGCTGCAGGCTATCCGGCTTGATAAAAAGATACGGTCGGGCAGAATAACCATTGCCTACATAGAAGAGATCGGGGCCGGCAAACTTTTGGAACTGGATTTAAAAGAGCTGGAGGAAAATCTTTATGGCATCTGTGAAAATTCAACCTGCACCTCTTAGCGGCTCCATATTCGCGCAGCCCTCTAAAAGCATGGCCCATCGCGCAATTATTTGCGCCGCCCTGGCAGAAGGCGAGAGCCGGATTGAGAATATTGTGCTATCCGATGATATAATGGCCACCCTGGGTGCGATAAAGGCTTTGGGAGCAGAAGCGAAGCTGGTGGACAGCACCTGCTTTAAGGGAAGAAAATCCATTACGGTCCGGTCTCAAGGCGGGATCACTGTCCGGGGCCCTGTTATCGACTGCATGGAATCCGGTTCAACAGCACGTTTCATCATGCCGTTAACCAGACTCTCCGGCGAACCCGTCACTTTTACAGGGCGGGGAAGGCTGATCGAGCGGCCTTTTAGCATCTATGCAGAACTGTTTCAAAAAAATGGCGTCGTGTATACGGATCATGAGGGCAAAATGCCCATAACCCTTACAAATAAGCTGAGGCCGGGGGAATTTCAGCTTCCCGGCAATGTCAGCTCCCAGTTTGTTACCGGCCTTCTTTTTACACTGCCTCTTTTGCCGGGTTCGTCCAAAATTGTCATAAGCGGAAGCCTGGAGTCCCTGTCCTATGTGAAAATGACCCTTTCGGCCTTAAGGGATTTTGGCGTTGCCATAGCATATGATGCAGATTACCGGCATTTTGAGATACCGGGCGGGCAAGCCTATCAGCCGGTCCCTTGCTATGTTGTGGAGGGAGACTGGTCTCAGGCGGCTTTTTTCTGCGTTATGGGCGCTGTTTCTGAAAGCATCGCCTTAAAAGGCTTAAAGCTTGATTCTATCCAAGGGGATCGCGCCATTCTGGACATATTGCAGAAGATGGGCGCTTTATACCAAGCCGATTCAGAGGGAATAATCTTTAAAAAGTCAACGCTCCGGGGAAGAGAGATCGATGTTTCCCAATGCCCTGATCTGGTACCGGCCATTGCGGTCGCCGCCGCCCTTGCAAAAGGCACTACCCATATTGCAAACGCCGCCAGGCTGCGCATCAAGGAATCGGACCGGCTTGCTTCTGTCACCAGAGGTCTTTGTGCGCTTGGGGCAAAAATCACCGAAGAACCGGAGGGCCTGATTATCGAAGGCATATCAAACTTCACGGGAGGCTGTGCGGACGGGGCGGGGGACCATCGTATTGTCATGGCCCTTGCGGCGGCCTCAGCGGCTTCAAGGGGAATGATAGAGATTCAGGGCAGTGATGCGGTCAAAAAATCCTATCCGGCGTTCTGGGAGGATTTTAAGATGCTGGGAGGAAGGATTGAAGAGCGATGAGCAGTATATTCGGAGATCACTTTAAAATTTCGATTTTTGGCGAGTCCCATGGCGCGGCGGTGGGCGTTGTGCTAGATGGCCTGCCCTCGGGGATTTTGCTTGATTTTGATAAAATTTCAAAAGAGATGGGGAGAAGAAGGCCCAATACCGGCAGTTATTCCACCAAGAGGAAGGAACCGGATGAAGTTGAGATATTAAGCGGCCTGTACCAGGGAAAAACAACCGGAACGCCGCTTTGCGCCATGATTCGGAACACGGACACCCATTCCGCCGATTATGGGGATATGGAAAGGCTTTTAAGACCGGGGCATGCGGATCTTACGGGCTATTTACGTTACAAAGGCTTTCAGGATATCCGGGGCGGCGGTCACTTTTCCGGCCGGCTTACGGCTCCCATTGTCTTTGCTGGGGCTGTGGCCAGGCATCTGTTGAATGAACAGGATATCACCATCGGAGCCCATATCGATACGATCCATGATATGAAGGATATCAGTTTTGACAAGACGTCGGTTACCAGGGAGCAATTGGATGCGCTAAAGGATATGGATATACCCGTTAACGACAAAGCCTGCCGGGAAGCCTTTCTCCAGATTATCGAAGAGGCAAGGAGCAGGGGCGATTCGGTGGGAGGAATTGTGGAAGCGGCTATTATCGGGCTTCCGGCCGGATTGGGCTCCCCACTGTTTGATAATGTGGAGGCAAAGCTCTCATCCATCCTGTTTTCAATTCCGGCAGTGAAGGGTGTGGAATTCGGAGAAGGCTTCCATATTGCCGAATTCTACGGCAGTGAGGCCAACGACAGCTTTTATACAAACGGGGAGACCATACTGACCCGCACCAATAACAATGGGGGAATCAACGGCGGAATTGCAAACGGTATGCCGGTTACCCTCAGGGTGGCCATCAAGCCCACCGCCTCCATAGCCCGTGAGCAGGACACCGTCGATATAAAGGCCATGGAAAACTCCGTATTAAAGATTCGGGGCCGGCATGATGCCTGCATCGTACCCAGGGCCGTTCCCGTTATAGAGGCGGCCTGCGCCGTCGCTGTCTGCGACCTGCTGATCGGTCAATATGGCATAGAAACTTTTTGTGAGGGAAATTAGAAGCATGGATACAAACAGACTTGAGAAAATTCGATCTGAGATCGATGCATTGGACAGAGAGCTTGCCGGGCTGATTGAAAAGCGTATGGATCTGGTGAGCCTTGTGGCGGAATATAAAAGCCGGAATAATGTTAATGTACTGGACGCAAAAAGGGAAGAAAAGGTCATTGAAAATGCCTTGTCCGTAGTTTCCAACGCAGATTACTCCAATAGTATCAGGGCCGCGTTTGAGAGCATTATGGCTCTTTCCCGGGAATACCAGAGAAAGAAAATCAAAAACAAAGGGGTGGGAGCCAAGCGCTATGCCCTTATCGGTGAGCATCTGTCCCACAGCATGTCGGTGCCCGTCCATGAAGCTTTCTTTAGCGAAGCCGGTATCCAAGACAGCTATGAGCTTATGGAGATCCCAAGAAACGAGCTTCCGGGGGTTTTATGCCGGCTAAAGGCCGAAGGCTTTTCAGGCATCAATGTGACCATTCCTTATAAAACAGAGATCATGAGCCAATTGGACAGCGTCTCAGCCGAGGCGGAGAGGATAGGGGCCGTGAATACCATTCTCTTAGATGAAAAGTTCAAAGGTTATAATACGGATTATGGCGGGTTT
>DOHN01000103.1:20333-21442 GCA_003535195.1 Ruminiclostridium sp. | reverse complement strand
TTTCCCATTACAGCTTTGAAGCCCAGGGCAAAAAATGCGCCGTTCTAGGAAGCGGCGGCGCTTCAAGGGCGGTGGTGGCTTATCTGGAAGAGCACCATGCGAAAAGCATCGCTATTATCAGCCGTGATATCGGCAGGGCAAAGAAAAAGTATCCTGAGCTTCACTGTATTCATATTGGGGAATTCAGCGGAATCGGTTTTGATTTAATCGTTAATGCCACGCCGGTTGGAACGGCACCCCATGAGGACTCGTCGCCCATTTCAAAGGAACAGTTAAAAGGCGCCGGATTTGTCATGGATCTCATCTATAACCCTGCTGAAACCATGCTTTTAAAATATTCCCGTGAATTGGGCATCCCATCTGCCAATGGCCTGTACATGCTTGCAGCCCAAGGGGTATATGCCCAGGGAATATGGCAGAGCCGGACCTTTGATCAGGCTCTGGTAAACCGGGTCTATGAGGAAATAAAAAAGCTATGAAGACAAATCTCGTATTGACCGGACTTACAGGCTGCGGCAAAACCACGCTGGGGCGGCAGCTTTCCAAAATGCTGAACATGGGATTCATCGATACCGACGAGGATATTGTGGAGCTTTATGGGCCCATCAATCATCTTTTCGAAAAAGGGGAGACCTATTTCAGGGACATTGAAAGCAGAAGGGTAAAAATCCTCTCCCAGCACAGTAATACGGTTATTTCCACCGGCGGCGGGGTTATTCTCCGTCCGTCCAATATGGAGGCTTTAAAAAAAGATGGTCTGGTTTTTTATCTGACCAGGCCGGTCGAGGAAATTATGGCTACGGCGGATCCTTCCGAAAGGCCCCTCTTAAAAGATGGCGTCCAGGCCTTAGCGCGTCTCCACAGGGACAGGAAGCCCCTGTATTTAAAATATTGCGACCACGTGGTGCAAAGCTCAGATATCGAGCGCGCCCTCTCGGAAATTATCGCACGATGGAATCAGAGGTCATAGTGGAGAAAGTATCACAATATATTTGACACAGGGTATAAATTCCATGGTGAACTGACCTTGAAAAAGACAGATATCCTGTATCTTTTTTTAATGATGTTCCTCATCTATATATTTGCGGAAATGATACTGGGTTCCGGTT
>DOHN01000103.1:7206-20203 GCA_003535195.1 Ruminiclostridium sp. | reverse complement strand
TTCAAGATGCCGGAACCGGGAAGGAAGCGCCCGTAATTGAAGGCCGTGAAGCTGTGGTTGAAGTCAACAATGAGCCTTCCATCAATGCGCGCTCTGCCATAGTGATAGATTTTGAAAGCGGAATGATACTCTATGAAAAAAACGCTTACAGAAAGCGGCCAATGGCCAGCACAACCAAGATCATGACAGCGATAGTGGCCCTTGAAAACAGTTCTCTGGAGGAAGATGTTTTAATCAGCGGAAAAGCAGCCAATATGGGCGGATCAGTTATGGGGCTAAAAAGCGGAGGCACCGTTAAAATGAAGGATCTTCTCTACGGTATGCTTGTCTGCTCCGGAAATGATGCCGCCGTTGCGGTTGCAGAGCATGTGGGGGGGAGCGTTGAAGAGTTTGCAGAGCTCATGAATAAGAAAGCCCTTGAGATAGGAGCCTTCTCCTCAAGCTTTTCCAATCCCCATGGACTGGATGCCGAAAATCACTATACCACCGCCTACGATCTGGCAAAAATCGCCCGCTATGCTCTAAAAAACAGCGTTTTCAGTGAAATCGTCAAGACGAAAGAATATAATTACAACGGAAGAACATTAAGAAACACCAACGAAATGCTGGAGGGATATGAAGGCGCAGATGGCGTTAAAACTGGCTATACCGGGCTTGCCGGCCGGTGCCTTGTAACCAGTGTTGAAAGAAAAAACATGCGGTTAATCTCGGTAGTACTTTTTTGTGATACAAAAAATTACAGAACCACCAGCAGCCGTAAAATACTGGATTATACCTTTGACGAGTACGGCAGGATCAGGCTTTTAGATCAGGGAGAGATCATGGAATCCATTCCGGTAGAAAGGTCCAGGACCTCTCAGACCATTGAGGCCGCCGTTTCCGAGGACTTAAAAACCATTGTGAAGCATGGCCAGGAAGACATGCTCTATACCAGGCTGTCCCTTCCGGAAAAGCTCCCCGCACCTGTCAGGCGGGGCACCATCCTGGGAACCGTCTCGGTATTCCAGGGGGATGAAATTATTGCCGAAACCTCCTTAATCGCTATGAACAGTGCGGAAAAAATGGAGCTTATCGATTACATCGGGCGCGTCGTCCATGAGTGGTTGAAATTGGTCTGTTTAACATGAATAATCAAATTTCATTTCCTGCACCTTTAATTTTCTCTACTTTAGCTTTTCATATAAGTTTTCTAATTTCAGTCTTTGCCTAATACGGTCTTTATTCTGCTGCCGGAGCCAATGTATGTGCTCGGCCCATTGTTCTATACCATTTCAAGGCCGCGCTCCGGGAAACCTTTGAAAGATGGCGGTAAAGCCCTGTCATGATTGTTCCGGGCCCTTCTGCCCATTTGCCTTTTGGGGCCTGTTTTACCCTGATGCAGGTGGGGCTATAAAATTAATTTTGCAACATTTAAACTTTAAACTTGCAAATGTGAAATTTGTGGCATACAATAAATAAGGGCATTCATCTGCCATTAAAAATGTGACTGTAGAGTTTAGTTTTTGGAGGTTTTTACATGGAGGCATTTCAAGGTTTTAGCAAAGACCAGCTCCTAAATAGAAAGAATGAATTGATTAAACAATATGAGAATTATAAAAGTCAAAATTTAAAGCTTGATATGTCCAGGGGAAAGCCCTGTACAGAACAACTGGATCTTTCCAACGGCATGTTTGACTACTCGAAAAACCTGTTTACGGAAGATGGAGCCGACTGCCGCAACTATGGCTTTCTGGATGGAATAAAGGAAGCTAAAGCACTATTTGCAAAAATATTTAATCGGTCGGCCGACGAACTTATTATAGGGGGGAATTCCAGCCTTAATCTCATGTATGATTTGATTGCCAAGGCCTTTAATCATGGCTTGAACGGCTTTGAAAAGCCCTGGTCCAAATTAAGCAAGATCAAATTTTTATGCCCCTGTCCCGGCTATGACCGTCATTTTGCCATTACAGAGCTTTTTGGTGTAGAAATGATCGTTATACCCATGACCAATGAAGGGCCGGATATGGATACAGTTGAGGCCCTGACCGCCGGGGATGAAACCATAAAAGGCATCTGGTGCATTCCAAAATATAGTAACCCTACCGGTATCACTTATTCCGATTCAGTGGTAAAGCGGCTTGCTTCCATGAAGACAAAAGCCAAAGACTTTATTATCATGTGGGATAACGCCTATGCGCTGCATGATTTATATGACACACCGGATAGGTTAACGGACATATTTGACGAGGCCCGTAAAAGCGGAAACCCCAATCGCGTCTATATGTTCAGCTCAACCTCAAAGGTTACTTTTTCAGGCGGCGGATTAGCGCTAATGGCTTCCAGCAAAGAGAATATCGCTCACCTGAAAAAGCTGCTCGCTATCCAGACTATCGGCTACAATAAAATAAACATGCTGCTGCATACACGTTTTTTAAAGGATCCGGAGCATACCAAAGCCCATATGAAAAAGCATGCAGCTATTATTCGGCCAAAGTTTGAGGCCGTTTTGGAGATATTGGATAAACATTTGGCCGGAAAAGGGATTGCATCCTGGAATAAACCCAACGGCGGCTACTTTATCAGCCTTAATGTTTTAGAAGGCTGTGCCGACAGAACCGTAAAGCTGGCAAAAGAGGCGGGAGTAACATTGACTCCTGCAGGGGCAACCTATCCCTACGGAAAGGATCCTTATGATTCCAACATCCGTATTGCTCCTACATATCCGCCCATCAGCGAGCTTCGTACGGCCATTGAGGTTTTGTGTGTCTGCGCTGAGATCGCCGCGCTTGAAAAAAAACTTGCTTGAGTTCTATCTGTTATCGCAATAAGATGATGAATAATTACGGGTGGCTTTTATAATAGGCCACCCGTTTTAATGCTCTCGGGTACCCATTCGAAATCTTTTATTTTGTTTAAAAGAGCTTATGCCATGTCACTCATCCGTATTTTTAAAAAATTTCCCTGTATAAAATACAAGCTTTCACTGGATTTTTATACAGATTAGCGATATAATATTTTTTGCGCATATCATAATAGGACAATTCATTATAATGTCATTACATGATGTTGGCATGATTACTGTATAAAGACCGGAGGAATCGCAGATTGGCCAGAAATACTTATGAAAGCCCTTTTAATGCACGTTACGCAAGCTCTGAAATGCTGGAGCTTTTTTCTCCTGATACAAAATTCAAAACCTGGAGAATTCTATGGATCGCGTTGGCGGAAGCAGAGAAGGAATTAGGGCTAAATATTACCGACGAACAAATAGCTGAATTAAAGGCATTTAAAGATGATATAAATTACGAAACAGCCGAAAAATTCGAGAAGGAAACACGTCATGATGTCATGTCACATGTACATGCTTATGGTGCTCAATGTGAGAAAGCCAAAGGAATTATCCATTTGGGCGCTACCTCTTGCTATGTGGGCGACAATACTGATGTGATCATATATTCTAATGCATTAAAGCTCATTAAAAGCAAAGTGCTTTCGGTGCTGTCAAAGCTGTCCCGTTTTGCTGAAAAATATAAGGATATGCCTACCCTGGGCTTTACTCATTACCAGCCGGCACAGCTTGTGACGGTAGGAAAGAGAGCCTGCCTGTGGATACAGGATCTTCTTCTTGATGTAGAAGAGCTGGATTTTGTGCTGTCTACCTTAAGACTATTGGGAAGCAAAGGAACAACGGGAACCCAAGCCAGTTTTCTCGATCTCTTCGACGGGAATCATGAAAAAGTCAAGCTTCTGGAAAAATTGATTGCTCAAAAAATAGGTTTTGAAAACGTCATGCCCGTATCAGGCCAAACCTATACAAGAAAGCAGGATTCACGCATTGTCAATGCCTTGAGCAGTGTTGCCCAAAGCTGCTATAAATTCAGTAATGATATGAGACTCCTGGCAAATCTGAAGGAATTGGAGGAACCTTTTGAGAAGAAGCAAATCGGTTCTTCCGCAATGGCTTACAAACGGAACCCCATGAGGTGCGAGAGAATTTCCTCCCTTGCACGCTATGTCATTGTAGATGCATTGAATCCGGCCATTACGGCCTCGACCCAGTGGTTTGAAAGAACTCTTGATGACTCGGCCAACCGGCGTATCAGCATTCCGGAGGCATTCCTGGCTGTTGATGCAATTCTTAATATCTATAACAACATTGCAGACGGCATTGTCGTCTATCCTAAAATAATCAATAAGCGGGTTATGGGTGAGCTGCCGTTTATGGCTACCGAAAACATACTGATGGAAGCCGTAAAACGCGGCGGTGACAGGCAGGAACTCCACGAGCGCATCAGGGTTCATTCCATGGAAGCTGCCCGCATGGTAAAAGAAGAAGGAAAAGAAAATGATCTTATAGAAAGAATTTCACGCGACCCTGTCTTTGGCCTTAGCCTGAAAGAACTCAACAGCGTGCTTTCTCCTGAAAACTTTATAGGACGCAGCTCTGAGCAGGTTACAGAATTCTTGAACGAACATGTAAAACCATTGCTTTCAAAAAACAATGTTGTTGAAAACCATATTGAATTAAAAGCGTAATAGCCCATAAGTCCTATTGAACATGGCTCGAATTATGTTGTAATATGGTCATATTGTCATGTCGTTATTACTTATTTCTGCAAACATGGAGGTCAAGAGAATGGTCACCATTAATAAGTATAGTAATGTCCCATTATATTGTCAGTTGAAAAATCTTATTATAGAGAAGATCGAAAATGGTGAATTTGAATCGGATACAAGGATTCCTTCAGAACAGGATTTTTGTGAACAATACAATATTTCAAGGCCCACCGTAAGGCAGGCCATCAATGAACTGACAGCCAGCGGAAAATTATATAGACTAAAGGGGAAGGGTACCTTTGTATCTTCGCAGAAGGTATATATCAGTGTAAAGGATTATACCGGCTTTACCGACTCCATTTTAGACAGTAATAAACCCGGCGAAAAGAATATCTTATCCATGGATATCGCCAGCGGTCAGGAATACGCTAAAATTGCAGAGATATTTTGCCTGAAGCCCGAAGCAAAAATTGAATTTGCCGTAATTACTTATACCAATATACTGAGTAATGATATCGTGTCATTAAATGTTTCCTATATACCCTTAACACTGTTTCCAGAGATTTGTGACGATATTCAGGAGAATAAAGATATTTTGAGAGGCAAGTACCCGCTCATTCCCAATCATGCAAAAAGCGTACTGGAGGTTATCAGCACCGATCAGAAGGACGCCATTCATTTAAAGCTCCAGCCTGGCCAGCCTTTGATCCGCATCAATAATATTCTTTACTCCAAAAGCGGTCAGCCCGTTGAATATATCATTACTAAATATCGCGCCGATAAAACCAGACTTCAGTTTGAAAACTATAAATGAAAACAAAGCCGGTAATACCAAAAGGTATTACCGGCTTTTTGATTGATCGGGCCGCTTATTGCATGCTTTGCTTCATAGTCTGATACTTTTGCATGGCTGTTTGCACATCGTTCATATTAGCATTTTTTGTATTGTACCAGCCTTTTTGCCTCATAGCATCAAAAATTTGATATTGAATCTGCTGTTTGTCATTAATGATCTTAGCCAATTCAGATCTCAAATTTTCACAGGTAGATTCCGCGATAAAGGTCCCATAGGCGTTTATAACTTGTTTTTCGCTGCTTAGAGCATCATTCATGATTTCCTGCTCTGTAAATACCGGTGTATGTTGCATTATTTGTTCCTCCTTTATTACTGTTGTTGTTGCTGCTGCGCAGGCTTATTGTGGGAGTTAAGATAATTGAAGAGCATGTCAAAATGCTGCTTGTGAAGCTGTGCAGCCCGATTGCAGATATCTTTCAGCTGGGGATCATTAACACTTTCAGAGTACATCTCCAGCTTCTTGTAGTTCAGAGACTCAAAATTCAGCATGTCTTCCAGTATGGTCAGATTTTTGCTGGTAAGCATGGATTGTCCCTGTTGTTGACTTTGCTGACCCTGCATCTGCTGATGATTTTGCGGCATCTGCTGGTTCTGCTGCTGTTGACCGCCTTGTTGCGTAGTGTTCATATCAATCATACCTCCATCATAAATTTTAATGTCATGCGACATGAATATTTTTCTCAGAAAACTATTTATTTATTAGTTGCCGGGCAAATTTATTTATGAAGCGTAAGAAACCTTTTATTTTTAAGACCATAAAGCATTCTGCCAAAAATTATTCAATATTTTTGAATATATCGAATTTAGGTCCAATATACTTATATTGACCGATTGGGTCATGCACCTTGCATGTACCGACAGATACTGAAGGGGGATTGGCCGTGGAGAGTTTATACAGCATATATAGTGATATTGCTGAGAGGACAAAGGGCGATATATACATAGGAGTTGTTGGACCCGTAAGAACCGGTAAGTCCACATTTATAAAGAAGTTTATGGATGCCCTTGTGGTACCCAATATCAAAAACCCATACGACAGAGAAAGGGCTGTTGACGAGTCGCCCCAAAGTGCTTCCGGACGAATGATTATGACCACTGAGCCAAAATTCATACCAAACGAAGCGGTCACTATCGCGATGGATGAGAATATCACTTTGCAGGTTCGTCTGGTGGACTGTGTGGGCTTTATGGTTAAGAGCGCCATCGGTCACATGGAGGATGAGATGCCCCGCATGGTGAAAACCCCATGGTCCGAATATGAAATCCCGTTTGAAGAAGCTGCCGGAATTGGAACCCGAAAGGTTATAAACGACCATTCCACCATTGGTATCATGATCACTGCTGATGGATCGTTTACACAATTCTCCCGGAGCGAATATGAGGAAGCTGAGGAAGGTGTGGTCAGGGAACTGAAAGCATCAGGAAAGCCCTTTGTAATATTGCTGAATACCACCCATCCCGAGGCCGCCGAAACCAAGCAGCTCAGTAAGGAACTCAGTGAAAAATATGGCAAAACAGTTCTTCCGTTGGATTGTCTGAATCTTAATATCCAGTCCATTAATAGGGTCATCCATGGAATACTTCTGGACTTCCCGGTCCGCGAGATATGCTTTAACCTTCCCGGCTGGATTCTTTCCCTGGACAGTGACCATTGGCTCAGAAAAGAAATGCTCTCGGCCATACGCGAATCGTTCATGGATAAGTCCACTGTGCAGCTTGCATACGACGCGGCAGACAGGCTTAACTCCTATGAATTCATGAATAAAGCTCCTCTGGTTAATATCCATATGGGAACAGGGGAGGTTACCATTGAGCTCAAGCCGGCGGATGGACTGTTTTATCGGATCATTAAAGAGGATATTGGCCTTGAAATCGACGGAGAACAGCGTTTGTTTACAATTTTGAAAGAGCTTTCTGAAATCCGCGAGGAATATATGAAGGTTGAGAACGCTCTGGCCGAGGTCCGCACCAAAGGCTATGGCGTGGTTACCCCAAAATTGGAAGAGCTCACGTTAGAACCGCCGGAAATTGTGCGCCAGGGATCGCGGTTTGGAATAAAACTGCGTGCCAGTGCTCCTTCCATTCATATGATCAGAGCCGACATCGAAACAGAAATTGCTCCGCTGGTGGGCTCTGAAAAGCAATCGGAGGAACTGGTCAATTACCTGCTGAAAGAATTTGAAGGAAAACCTGAAAAGCTTTGGGAATCCAATATTTTCGGCAAATCCCTCCATGAGCTGATAACAGAAGGACTTCAGAACAAATTATACCGGATGCCTGAGGAAGCGCAGTTAAAACTTCAGGAGACCTTGCAAAAAATCATTAATGAAGGAAGCGGCGGCCTCATCTGTATCATTTTATAAATATTAACACCGATACTAATAAAAAGCCCCAAGAGGGGCTTTTTTAAATATATTCAATTTATTCGTGCCCGAGTGTGCCATTAAATGTTTTATTGCTTGTATTTTTAATAAAAATCTTTAATATTTGGGATAATGGATTTATCAAGAAAAAAAGTGGTATAATATTCATATATTTTATAATAAACCCCGAAAGGAGACATTGTATGAAGGAAATATCCACTGAAAAAAGAAAAAGGGGAAGGCCTAGAAAAAATGCTGACCAAAATGTCTCGATTGCTGCTTCAACAGTGAAAAGGGGGCGGGGACGTCCACCTAAAGCTCAGACTTCAGTTCAGATGCCCATCAACGATCCTGTATTAAAAAAAGTTGATGCTTCCGATCTTTTATATAAGCCGATAAATGTTTGGGATAATTCTGATTTTAATAAAAATAAGATACTCTCTTTCAGTGAAGGCTATAAGGCTTTCATGAACAAGGCAAAAACAGAGCGCGAATTTATAAAGGAAAGTATTGCTCTGGCGAAAGAAAAAGGCTATAAAAATCTGGATGAGTTGAATGATGCAAAATTGAATCCGGGCGATAAAGTGTATCGTGTCATTAAGGATAAGCTGATGATTTTATCCGTCATCGGCAGCAGGCCTGTTCATGAGGGAACCCGAATCGTGGGCGCCCATGTGGACGCGCCCCGGTTTGATATCAAACAGAACCCGCTTTTTGAATCCACCGATATGGCGTTTTTTAAAACCCACTATTACGGCGGCATTAAGAAATACCAGTGGGTAGCTATTCCGCTGGCGCTTCATGGCGTTATTGTAAAGGCTGACGGCTCCATTGTAGAGATCAATATCGGTGAGGACGAAAAAGATCCTGTATTTACCATAACGGATCTTTTGCCCCATCTTTCAAAGGAGCAATATGAGAAGAAACTCAATGAAGCTTTCCAGGCAGAGCACATGAACGCTCTCATTGGCTCTGAGCCTATGCCTATGGAAGATAAGGATGACAAGGATCGATTTAAAAGGAATATTTTAAACCTGCTCCATGAGAAATACGGAATCATTGAGGAAGACCTCATTTCCTCCGAGCTCGAGCTGGTCCCTGCCTTTAAAGCGCGGGATGTAGGTTTTGATAAGAGCATGATAGGCGCTTATGCCCAGGACGACCGAATCTGCGCATATCCTGCCCTAATGGCTATTTTTGAAACTGAGAACCCGGAATATACTGCCATCTGCTACCTTACCGATAAAGAGGAAATTGGCAGCGTAGGCAATACGGGCGCGGAATCCAGGGCTCTTGAAAACTTTATAGCAGATCTTTGTGCGCTGTCAGCCGAAATCCCGTATACGGACAGATTGGTCCGCATATCGCTGGATCGCTCCAAAATGCTTTCTGCCGACGTCAACGCAGCCTATGACCCTAATTATGAAGGCACCCATGATAAAATGAATGCCGGGTATTTAGGCAAAGGAATTGCTATTATGAAATTCAGCGGTTCCAGAGGAAAATCCGGCGCCAGTGATGCCAATGCCGAATATCTGGGAGAGATCCGGAGGCTCTTTAACGGCCACAATATACCATGGCATATCACAGAATTGGGAGCTGTCGATAAGGGAGGCGGAGGAACCATCGCCATGATGATCGCCAACCTCGGTGTGGACGTGATCGACGTAGGAGTTCCTATTTTGTCGATGCATTCTCCTTTTGAAATTGCAAGCAAGGCAGATATCTATGCCACCTTCAGAGGTTACTGCGCATTCATGAAATTGGAATAATATAAAAGCTATGAAAAATGCACTTCATTCCGGCCTAAGACAAAAATACAGGGCAGGATGGAGTGCATTTATACTTCCGGATTTTTATTTTGATTCTCTTTTTTGTTATAACGGATAGAGGAGAGGGGGTTGCTTTTTACAGCATTTCTAAGCTGATCCTCGTCCACATGGGTATAAATCTCTGTAGTTGCAATGCTTTCGTGACCTAAAATAGCCTGCAGTGCACGTATGTCCACATGCCCGTACTTGTACATAAGCGTGGCCGCCGTATGCCTGAGCTTATGCGGGGAATATTTATCAGGGTCAAGGCCGGCCGCCTGAATATATTTTTTAACCAGGTATTGAACGGTTTTTGGGCTGATGCGAACCTTGCGTTCGCTTAAAAAAAGTGCCTTGGGATCTTTAATTACTTTCATTTTATTTCTTTCAACTATGTAAGCAGCAATGGCATCCTGGCAGGCTTGATTTAAGTAAACGGTCCGTTCTTTATTGCCTTTACCGATAACCGTAAGCGTATCGCCCCGAATATTGCTGATATTAATACCTACAAGCTCTGAGAGCCGAAGCCCGCAATTCATAAACAGAACCAGAATGGCATAGTCCCGGGCGACATTTTTCTTGCCATCGACACTTTCCAATAGTTTTACACTTTCTTCCAATTTTAAGTACTTGGGAAGCCTTTTAACAAGCTTAGGTGAATCCAGTTCTGCAGCAGGATTATATTCAATGATTTTCAGTTTGCTATAAAGGTATTTATAAAAGGACTTTAGGCAGGCAACTTTGCGGGCGCGGGTAACTGCTTTATTATTATGATTGCGGCTCACATAGGACATAAAGCTGTAAAGGTCCGTAAGATCTACAGATTTGATATCATCCAAAGTAATATCGTTAACCGGCAGAACATCAAATTTTTCTTCGTCAGCATGATGTTTGGTGACTTTGATATATCGAAAGAAAGTTCTTAGGTCATAATGGTATTCTGAAATAGTTTTTGGAGATCTGTTTTTCATTGTGAGCATATAATCAAGAAACTCTATTGCGATATCAGGCAAATCCGAATATTCTTTTATCATAAGTAAAGCCTCCAAACATTGTCATTTGTATAGCAATCCAATATATAATAAAGGTATTGGATCTATGATTCTGTTAATCACATTTTAGATCCCAAAACAATCATCGGAACCTTTTGATACTAATATTATACCACATCCATCTCGTATTATACAAAATTTCTATTTTGTCTAATGTGATCAAAAATCATAGGCAGTTATTACATTAAAAGTCGCATTCATTACATTTCAAGTTTTTTAACAAAAAATATTATATACTATAAATAAGGGAGTTGATTCCAATGTTTAATTAATTATTCTAATACTATATAAAAATGGAGGCGATTTCTATGAAGAAAAAATTTAACGTTGCCCTTATTCTCTGCTTACTTTTATTAGTGACTAATATTATTATAGCTTTAGCGAGCTCCGCAGAAAGTTCAAAAGGTTATTATACAGTTTATGGACACGATTACTTTAACTATAGTACTATAAATACAGGGACAAATTATGATGGATCAACATTTGTAGCCGCTGTTAGTTCTGCTGTATGCGACCCTCCAGGTACAGAAACTGCTGTTCCTACTGGCTATTTAGGTGCTAGAAGCAGATTATATAATTCATCTGGTAAAATGATTGAAGAAACAGACTATTTATACAATAGTTCTCCAGCTTGGGTTCTGCATAGCGATAGCGCTAGGCTAGATTCGCCAGTTTCTGGACAAGCTTATTATAGTTATGGTATAACAGCAGCATATAATGGTAATGGCTATACAACATACTCTACGTTTAAGAGTCCTTCACTAAATGCACCATAATTTATAGTAAAAAAAGTTTATTTTTAAAAGTAGGAGGTAAATAATAATATGAAAAATGCAAATAAAATTATTTTAGTTTTTACTGTCGTATTAACGCTATTAACAATTGTTAATGTAGCTTCGGCAGGCATATTGAATAGAAGTCTTGAAGTGCCGCCCCAATACCCTATCAACGAGAATGGATTGACTTATGGCTCTGGTGCGGATGCCATTTCAGAGGAAACAGAGCCGGATTTGATATCTGCTGTGGGTGTAGATGGTGTTGAGGGTTATGCTTATGCAAAAGATCTCCGGGGAAAAATGCCAAAAACACCTGCGGAAGCCGTTGCAATGACAAAAGCTATTGAAGAAAAAGTATCAAAAGCAAAACCTAATGAGAGAGTTGTTATTCGTACAGTTCCTTTATATGCTGTTGACGGAAAGACTATTATTGGCAAATTTGAAATTACAAGCAGCGCAAATTTCTCTAAAGCTAATAATTAAAGGTTACACAGGATCGCTCATTTCGAGCGATCCTGTCCTATTTTTTTATTCTTTATATTCATATGCTTCTCTGCTTAAGAATTTGATAAATCGGTATGATCATTTCTCAATAGGAATTACAATCTTCTTTTTGAATAAGCCTTTGCCAACCAATAGGATAATCTTTCCTTTTTTCTCCATTTTCTTGATAGGCTTCCCCCATTCTTTTTCTAACGTGGCAATAGTCTCTTCATCAGGTATTCCAATAAATCCAATTGAAGCTGCTTCTTTATTCTTGTTCATTCCCATGCTCCTTATATAAATTAACTTGTAAGTATCCTGTTTTGCAGTATCCATACAGCGCTGCCTATTTAGCCTAAATCTTATTGTACCAGATTAAGTGCCCCTATGCTGCGCCATACATAAAATTGTTCTATGTAATTTATAGTTTATAAGGGAATGGAAATGTTTTTCCAAATGAGTTATTATGCTTATAAGTGACAAAGTCCTGGAAGTTTATCTCGAATTCTCTCTCTTGTCCGCTTTCCAAGTGCTTTACAAAGACTTTCATTCCTTCCTGCAGCCTTTCAATCAGAAAATCCCTCCCCCCTATCATGAAATCTATTTCCTGACCCTTATCTTCATATCTCATGCTGCTTTCGCTGCTATACTCAACCCCGTCAGAATCTAAAACCCTTATACTGATATTGTCACGGAAATACTCCGGAAAGTCCGTTGTTTCAGTCTGTCTGCCGAATATACATTTCCCAAAGAAAGCAGTCCGCCAGAATTCATTATCTATTTTATAGGGAGTACTGTATAAATACTGTATCCTGACATACGGTACGATGAGGGATTGTGGGAGATTCGAAAGAACCTTATCCTTTAATTTATTTCTTGGAGCGCTAAAATCACTGAGGTCATCTTCAAAGTTACAAACAACCAAACT
This sequence comes from Ruminiclostridium sp., assembly GCA_003535195.1. GTDB lineage: Bacteria > Bacillota > Clostridia > DSM-8532 > DSM-8532 > DTU059. The sequence continues at coordinate 7,395 of DOHN01000103.1, read as the reverse complement.
ATTAAGCTCGATCGTCATATCCTCAAACACTACAGTCTGCTCTATTCTAGCTTCTTTGCCGATTACGGAATGCTGAGCAATAAAGTAAAAGGTGATTCCCAACCATATTGCCAATACTGCAATTATAACTATAAAGACCTTCTTACGCTTTCGCATCCTTTTTCCTCCTGGCATTTTTTATAATGGACG
>DOHN01000103.1:6709-7089 GCA_003535195.1 Ruminiclostridium sp. | reverse complement strand
CCTGGCATTTTTTATAATGGACGTTATGCTATAGGCTCATTGGTATTCTATTATATTCTACGAAGCTTTAAAGTTCTCCTATGGTAAGCGCCCTAAACTTTAAACTTCTTTCAAAAAGGCCTAAACAAAAGTACAATACTTTTATTCAGGCCTTTGCTTTTGGCAATATATGTCCATCAATTGAGAACCGCAGTTTTAGATATCCATGATTTCTGCTACTTTTCCAGCGACAGTTTTGTCAATCTTCTCGATGAATTCATCCGTAAACTTCTGAATATCTTTTTCTGTGTTTTTGAGATCGTCCTCTGAGATTTCTTTCGCTTTTTCTTTCTTCTTGAAGAATTCAACTGCATCGCGGCGAATCTGGCGAACAGCCACTT
>DOHN01000103.1:0-6582 GCA_003535195.1 Ruminiclostridium sp. | reverse complement strand
CGAACAGCCACTTTAGAATTCTCACCCAGTTTTTTGGCATCTCTGGTAAGTTCAACTCTTCTTTCTTCAGTCAGCGGCGGAAACATCAGGCGAATAACCTTCCCGTCATTATTGGGGTTAAGCCCCAAATCTGACATCTGAATAGCTTTGACGACGTCGTTAAGTATTTTAGCATCCCACGGTTGAATGATCATTTGCCGAGCTTCCGGAATCTGAATATTGGCAAGCTGAGTGATTGGGGTCGGAGTTCCGTAATAATTGACCATAAGCTTGTTTAGCAGATTCGGGTTGGCTCTCCCTGCGCGGATGGTAGCCAGTTCTTCCTTGAGAACATTCAGGGTTTTGTCCATCTTAGACTTAAATTGACTGTAATCCATTTTTTAAACCTCCCTCGCAACTAATGTACCAACATTTTCACCATTTAAAACTTTTATAATGTTTTCAGGCTGCTTAATGCTAAAAACTAATAGCGGAATATTGTTGTCCATACATAAAGATGTAGCAGTTGAATCCATAACTCCCAGTTGACGATGAAGAACCTCCATAAAGCTGATTTTATCAAAACGCACTGCGTTCTGGTTCATCTTTGGATCGCTGTCATATATAGCGTCAACATTTTTAGCAAGGAGAATAATATCGGCTTCAATTTCCGCCGCCCTTAATACAGCGGCGGTATCTGTAGAAAAGAACGGGTTACCGGTTCCGCATGCAAAAATGACGATGCGCTTTTTCTCCAGATGCCTGATTGCCCTTCTGCGTATATATGATTCTGCCACCCTGGGCATATCAAGAGCAGATTGGACTCTTGTAGGCACACCGATGGATTCCAGAGCTCCCTGAAGTGCCAAGGAATTCATCACTGTAGCCAGCATCCCCATATGATCGGCGGTGGTTCTGTCCATACCCGGATTGCTGCGCCCGCGCCAAAAGTTGCCCCCGCCTACAACAATACCTATTTCAATACCTATTTCCCACGCTGCTTTTATTTTCTCACTTATCTCTGCCAAAATTTTCTGGTCAATACCAAAGCCTGTTTCACCGGCCAAGGCCTCACCGCTAACTTTTAACATGATTCTCTTATACTTTAAATCCATAATGCCTCCATACATGGCAGGGACGAGTTGGCTCGTCTTATTGAATAAACTTTATAGCATTAATAAAAAGGGTATAATGACGATTTATCAATATACCCCTTCAAATTAAAATTACTTGATTTGTTTCAATACTTCTTCAGCGAAATTCTCATCCTTTTTCTCCAAGCCTTCGCCTTTCTCAAAACGAACAAATCTTCTGATATTGATATTTTCGCCAATAGCGGCTATCTTCTCTTTCAGAATTTCTTCAACGGTCTTCTCACCGTCTTTTATAAACGGCTGCTCAAGCAGACAAACTTCTTTGTAATACTTTTCAATTCTTCCTGCAACCATCTTTTCAGCAATGTGAGCAGGTTTGCCTTCATTAATGGCCTGGGCTTTGAGAACTTCCTTTTCTTTCTCAATGACTTCAGCCGGGACCTCTTCTCTGCGTACATAAAGCGGAGTCATTGCTGCGATCTGCATGGCAATATCCTTTACAAAAGCACGAAAATCAGTATTGTTGGCAGCAAAGTCAGTCTCAATATTGACTTCAACCAGAACACCGATACGTCCGCCGCCATGGATATATGCTTCTACAATACCCTCGGAAGCAAGTCTTCCGGCTTTTTTAGCAGCCTTTGCAAGACCATTCTCACGAAGAAACTCAACGGCCTTTTCCACATCGCCCTGGGTTTCAACAAGAGCTTTTTTACAATCCATCATACCGGCACCGGTACGCTCACGCAAATCTTTAACCATGCTGGCACTAATTTCCATTAATATATCCTCCTGTACTGTAATTCTTAAGTAATGATTAGGCCTCTGTGCTATCTTCTTCTTCTACCTTTTCAACCATATCTGGGTTTTCAAGTTCTTCTTCAGATGATTCGGAAGCGGCAGAACCCATTTCGCCCTGTCTGGCTTCAATAACGGCATCAGCCATTTTTCCGCTAATGAGCTTAACTGCTCTGATAGCATCATCGTTGCCAGGAATGACATAATCAACTTCATCAGGATCACAGTTGGTGTCGACAATGGCTACTATTGGAATACCTAATTTTCTGGCCTCAAGGATAGCATTTCTTTCCTTCTTAGGATCTACAACGAATAAAGCAACAGGAAGCTTTTTCATCTCGGTAATACCGCCAAGGTTCTTCTCAAGCTTTTCCATTTCAAGATTAAGCTTGCTGACTTCCTTCTTAGGAAGTACTTCAAAGATACCGTCGGCTTCCATCTTCTTCAGTTCCTGAAGGCGATCAATGCCCTTGCGGATGGTTTTGAAGTTCGTCAACATACCGCCAAGCCATCTGTTGTTCACATAGTACTGGCCGCAGCGCCCTGCTTCTTCTTTGATAGCATCCTGAGCTTGCTTCTTGGTTCCGACGAAAAGAATATTTCCGCCTTCCATAACTAAATCCCTGATAAAGAAATAGGCTTCATCGATTTTCTTAACAGTTTTCTGAAGATCAATGATATAAATCCCGTTTCTTTCTGTGAAGATATACTCCGCCATTTTGGGGTTCCATCTTCTGGTTTGGTGACCGAAGTGCACACCTGCTTCAAGCAGTTGCTTCATTGAAATAACTGACATTTTTAAAATCCTCCTTGTTTTTTTCCTCCGCCGTCTTCTTTTTTGCAAGGAACTCAAAACCGTATTGGAAAGAGCACAACCTGGCAAATCAGACGGCGTGCGTATTAAAAATACCTGCAATATTATATCACAAAGCATTTACAGTATTCAATACTCTTTTTATAATAGTTCTTTATAAGGAAACTATGTATTTGTGAATTGACTTTCATCAGCACTATGTCTTGGATTATTTTTTACAATGATCGCAGCCTTTGTGATGGCAGAAATAACGTCAACCTCAAATTGGGCTTTCAAATTATTAATTTTAGAATAAATTTGCCCTCTTTCAGTAACTACATACTGCGCAGGCAGGCTATTCAGCGCTTTAGCCACAACATCAAGCCGACAGCGTTCACAATGACACATGTTAACATCCTTTAGGACTTCGTCCAAGGAATTCCAAACAATTTCTTCCATGTAGTTTTTCATTGCATGCATACAAAAAACCTCCTGCGACTAATTTATTTTAACACATCGATAGCAAAAAAACACTAAATATTTCTAAAATTTATCTTTGTATTGCTTATTTGTTAAAAAAGGTTTTTCGAATATTCGCTTAATTTTAATCAGAAAAGGCTCGTCCAGATCAATGGGCTTTATCAAAATGGTATGGATTCCTTTCAGTCTACCCCCCAAGACGTCCGTAAAAAGCTGATCTCCTATAATGGCAATTTGGTTTTCAGGCAGCTTTAATTTTTCGATGGCTATATCAAAACCGCGGCCAAGGGGTTTTAAAGCTTTATATACATATTCTATACCAAGGGGTCTGCAAAATAATTCAACCCGCTCTTTCCGCCCGTTTGAAACAACAATAGTTTTTATTCCCTGAGCGTTCATATCAGAAATAAAATGGAGGACTTTTTTATCGGCAGCCCGAACATGTGTTGCAACCAGTGTATTATCAATATCCAGTATGAGTCCGTAAATACCGTTGCTTTTCAATCGATCCGGAGTAATGTTAAAAATGGAACCCACATAAGCATCCGGTGTTAAGAGATTTATCATTCGTCCCCTCCGTAATTCTGTAAAATATAGCCCTACGCCATCATTCTTCTTTTATTAGATTACAATAGAAAAATATTTTGCGCAATAATAGTAAATTTAAAATACAAATTTCGTTTTATTGTTTCAAATTCCAGAATATAATATATTTATACTGAAAATATCATATCAAGGGACATGTAATGAAACCGTCTGCAATCATTGCAAAGACTATCCCCTTTATGCCCATTCGTTTTTTGGCCTATCTTATTTTTTTCATCGGAATTTGCATTTATGCGGCCATCGTGGTCTTCATCATTAACGCTATTCAGCCGGAAGGATTCTTCGCCTTCTTAATTTTTGCGTTATTTGCCGGCGGCGGCTGGGACCTGTACCGGTTGGCCCGGGAACCTCTGGGCTTTATCCCGGGAGTCAAATAACTGATGAAGATTGTCAATTTCTTCGTTGATATTATTCTGAATTATGTAGATGAATGTGTCATGAGCCATAGCAGCAGTTATGACCTTTGTTTTTGTATTAAAATGGGCCGTACTTGATTCCATTATTATGATTTTTATGATCAACAGCTATCTCCAGGTGGCTTATGGTGCTCAGCCAAGCTATGATCTCTATGGCAAGCTCCAGGGTATGAGCAAGAAATTTGCGGAGCTTCTTGGAAAATCCAGGCCGGCTCCTAATATATGAGATCTAAGTATAATTATAATGATGTGTTGTGTATACTACAATAACCCCCCGGCTCTGCCGGGGGAACCAAAGAGCTTTGTCCTTGCCTGAAAGTCTTCTCATGTATCGCAGCTTCCGGTGAAGCCCTGTTATAATCCTTTCTAGTGCAGCAAATTTTCAAAAGAGACCGTATCTGTTACCGGCGCCTTGCAGTTGAATCCCTCGCATACATACGCAGATGCCTTCCCTTCCAGCTTTGTATAAGGCTGTACAAAAGGCGCCAGCTCTATTAATTCCTTATTTCCAGGCTGGTACACCAGAGAGGTGGTAAAGGGTCTGAAAGCATCATGTACACTTTTGACAAAAGGTTTTGCCTCCTCAGCCGATTCTGCCACAATAACGACTCCCTGGCTTTTGGCTCCGGCAAACATCAGGGCCATGAGTGCATAGGAATAACTCATAGGGCTGCTGACAATATCGCCTGAAAAAGCCTTTAGAAGTCTGTCAGCTCTTTCCTCCAATTCGCTGCGGCCGGTAAGCCGGCTGAGCCTCAAAAGATTCATGGCAGCCACAGAATTGCTGGAGGGCATAGCCCCGTCATATATTTCTTTAGGCCTTGTAATGAGGGATTCGCCATCCTTGCCATAAACATAAACCCCCCCATGCTCTTCGTCCCAAAAATGCGACAAAAGATCATCGGTAAGCTCTAGGGCTTTCTTGAGATAATCCGCCTCATAGGTTGTTTCATATAATTCAATGATACCCCAGGCCAAAAAAGCGTAGTCCCCGGCATATGCCGGATAATTGGCTTCTCCGTCGCGATATCTGGCAAGGAGGCGGCCATCTTCCCGAAAGAGCCTGGAGTATATAAAATCTACCGCCTTTTTTGCGGCATCAGTAAAACGCGCATCTCCAAGAACACGGCCTGCCATCGACATCGCCGCAATCATGAGCCCATTCCATGAGGTAAGAATTTTTTCATCCTTATATGGATGAATTCTTTTTTGGCGATATTCAAAAAGCTTATCCCGGGAAGCTTTTACAGAACCGATATTTTCATCGGGCAAATTGTTGTTGATCAAGTTTGGTATGCTTTTCCCCTCAAAATTGCCCTTACTGGTAATATCATAAAAAGCGGCAAAGCCTCTGCCCTCTTCCTGGCCCAAAGTGTCCAGAACTTCAGCCAGGGACCAAAGATAAAATTTGCCCTCCACACCTTCAGAATCAGCATCCTCAGCGCAATAAAATCCCCCTTCAGGAGAAGTCATATCCCTTAAAATGTACGTTAAAATGTCCCGGGCAATGGACCCGAACCGTTCCTTCCGGGTAGCCAGACAGGCCTCAAGATAAGACATGGCCAACAAGGCGTTGTCATAGAGCATTTTTTCAAAATGCGGTACCAGCCACTTTTTATCGGTGGAATACCTGCAGAATCCAAAGCCTATATGATCATATATACCGCCCTTATACATGGAATCCAGCGTCTTTTCAACCATCTCAAGCGCCAGATGTTCCCCGCTTTGTTTCCAGTATCTTAAAAGAAACATTAAATTATGGGGTGTCGGAAATTTCGGAGCACGGCCGAAGCCTCCGTATATAGGATCAAAATATTGATTAAAGGTTGAAAAGGCAGTGTCAAATATATCGTCGGGAATTTCTTCATGGCTTTGGACACGATTTCTGGAAATATAGTTCAGAATCTGCCTGCTGGAATTCAAAAGAACATCCCGTTTTGTTTTCCATGCTTCACCAATTGCTTCTAAAATACTGATAAGTCCCTTCATTCCCATTCGGTCATTTTTTGGAAAATACGTTCCGGCAAAAAAGGGTTTCTGATCATGGGTCATGAAAATAGTCAGCGGCCATCCTCCGGAGCCTGTCAGAGCCTGGCATACCTCCATATAAATGTGATCTACATCCGGCCGCTCTTCCCTGTCTACCTTGATGGCTATAAAGGATTGGTTAAGCAATTTTGCTACATCAGCATTCTCAAAGCTTTCCCGCTCCATGACATGGCACCAATGACAGGTGGAATAGCCGATAGAGAGAAAAATTGGTTTATCTTCAACCTTCGCTTTTAAAAAAGCTTCCTTTCCCCATGGATACCAGTCCACAGGGTTGTGAGCGTGCTGCAAAAGGTATGGAGATTTCTCCATAATAAGCTTGTTTGTATGCTCATATTCAATCATATTTTAACTCCTCGTATAATAA
>DOHN01000097.1:30377-30706 GCA_003535195.1 Ruminiclostridium sp. | reverse complement strand
TGCAAGGCCCGAGATGTGCAGGGCAGGATGGTCTGCGATACATTGGAGCATATGGATCTCCGAGTGATAAAGTTCTGTACCGGTACCGAATGTCGTTGCCCGGTTGTCTGTTTCATAAAACTCGCTGATCACGTCCAGCAGAAGCTCACTGATGCTCAAAATCGTCACCCCCAGGTATTTGCCGGTCAGTGAATCAATCCATTCAATGAATCAGTATCATGAATAGTCAATTCAATGAATTGGTATCATGGATCGGTTCATTCAATGAATCGATATCATGAATGGTTCATTCAATGAATCGATCAATGATCCCATTGTATAGCTGCTAT
>DOHN01000097.1:29932-30274 GCA_003535195.1 Ruminiclostridium sp. | reverse complement strand
GAATCGGTCAATGGTCCAATTGTATAGCTACTATACATAATTGTCAATGCTGTGCTGCAGGTTATTTGGGAAGGACCCATCCATTGGGCCACGATAGAGATGGGAAGCATGACAGACAGCAGGCAGTATTTTATGGTCTGCTGTCCAATGCAATTGACGAAGCAATGTGTTTCGGATATTATGTGGTTAAACATTGATTTGCTGAAAAGGGAGTGTGAGCGGATCGTGCAGCAGATTTTACTGGTGGAGGATGACAGTACTATTATTATGGGGCTTTCCTATGCCCTGCGGGAAGAGGGCTACGGAGTAACGACCTGCCGGGATACTGCTTCCGCGCAGAAG
>DOHN01000097.1:29436-29753 GCA_003535195.1 Ruminiclostridium sp. | reverse complement strand
AGAAAATCAAATTACAGGATTTTGATCTGGCCATTCTGGATGTGTCCCTTCCGGATGGAAATGGTTATGACCTCTGCAGGGAGATCAAAAAGGTTTCGGATACCCCCATTATTTTTCTTACCGTATTCAATGAGGAGTCCAATGTTGTAAAGGGCCTGGACATGGGCGCCGATGATTATATTGCCAAACCCTTCCGCCTGCGGGAGCTTTTATCCCGGGTCCGCACCGTACTGCGCCGTGCAGGGGGGGACGAAAGGGACATCATCCGTATGAACGGGCTTACCATTGATACGAGTAAGGGCATCGTGATGAAAAAT
>DOHN01000097.1:28284-29265 GCA_003535195.1 Ruminiclostridium sp. | reverse complement strand
GTTTGCCGCAAACCGGGGACAGCTTCTTACCCGCAGACAGCTGCTGGAAGAGATCTGGGATGCAGGCGGGGACTTTGTAAATGACAATACGCTTACGGTATACATCAAACGACTGCGGGAAAAGATTGAGGAGGATCCTCAGCATCCCGTGCTGCTTCAGACGGTTCGCGGGATGGGGTACCGGATGGGAGACTAGCTGAACGCGGTTCATGCCACTGAAGGCAGTGGTCGGAAAGAGGCGGAGAAAGATTTGATGAAATGGCTGCGAAACCGGGAAATCAGAAAATTGCTGTGCATTATGCTGCTCATTACGATGGCAGCCGTTGTTATCGCCCATGCTTTTTCACCGATTGCAGCTGTGGCAGCCGGAGCCGGCTGTCTGCTGCTGGACATCCTTTTTTTGATATTTGTCCGGAGACAATACCGGCTGCTCTCCGCGCTGGGGGATTATCTGAGGCGGGTGAACGACGGGGAATATGCACTGGAGCTTCCGGATAACGAGGAAGGCGAACTGTCCATCCTGAAAAGCGAAATTTACAAGGTGACAGTGTCCCTGAATGAGAGAAGCGAACAACTGAAGAGGGACAAGCTGCAGTTGGCGGATGCCCTGTCCGATATCTCCCATCAGTTCAAGACGCCGCTGACTTCCATGTCCGTCATGACGGAGTTATTGGAGGACAGTAATCTGGATGAGAGCCGGCGAAACGAATTTACAGCACAGCTGCAGCTGCAGCTGAAACGCCTGACATGGCTAACCAATGCGCTGCTTACGATTTCCCGGCTGGATGCGGAATCGGTTTCCTTCCGGTCCACCCCTGTTCCGCTTTCCCGCCTGATTGAAAAAGCTTTTTATCCGATACGGATCTCCATGGAGCTAAAGGAGCAGACCGTTTCCGTTCAGGCAGGGAAAGGGACCCTGTCCTGTGATGAAAACTGGACGGCGGAAGCGCTGACCGATATCCTGAAAAACTGTATGGAGCA
>DOHN01000097.1:27401-28117 GCA_003535195.1 Ruminiclostridium sp. | reverse complement strand
TTTCGCTTCTTCCAATGTTCTGTTTACGGAAATCAAGGTCCGGGACAGTGGTCCGGGAATCGACAAAGCGGATCTGCCTTATCTTTTCGACCGCTTTTATAAAGGAAAAAGCTCCGCCGACAACAGTGTGGGGATTGGGCTGGCCATGGCAAAATCCATTGTGCAGGCACAGGGCGGCACCCTGGGCGCCAAAAATGCCTTGGAGGGCGGAGCGGAATTCATTCTGCGTTTTCCGAAGAAGTAGGCTTCAGAAATCAGAAATATTTTGGAGTATGATGGGATATTTTATAGCAGCGATACGACTGGAAGCAGGTTTCTAAAAATCAAAAACATTTTGGATAGTCACCGGATTGTCACATGCAGGTTTTAAAATAATGCCAGATCCCATGGGGAGAAAAAAATAAGCGCAGACTGCAGAAGATGATTTTGTATCGGAAAACTGCTTTGCGTGGGGAGGTAAATTATTTTGGAAATCCTTCGGGTGGAAAACCTGACAAAAACATATGGACGCGGGGAAGCAAAGGTCCGTGCCCTGGATAATGTGAGCTTTACGGTGAACAAAGGCGAATTTGTCGCCATTATTGGTCCGTCCGGATCCGGCAAATCCACACTTCTTCATATTCTGGGCGGCGTGGATCGTCCCACTTCGGGGAAAGTATTTCTCGAAGGCACCGATATTTATCAGCTGGATGAAACCAAGCTGGCCATTTTCCGGA
>DOHN01000097.1:6176-27177 GCA_003535195.1 Ruminiclostridium sp. | reverse complement strand
GAGGAGAACATCACGCTGCCCCTGCTGCTGGATGGAAGAAAGCCGGATAAAAAGAGGCTTACTGAGATGCTGAGTACCCTGAATATCAGCGATCGTGTCCATCATCTGCCCAATCAGCTTTCCGGCGGTCAGCAGCAGCGCGTTTCCATTGCCAGGGCATTGGCTTTGAATCCTAAAATTCTATTTTTTGACGAGCCTACATCAGCTCTTGATCCCGAGCTGACCGGCGAAATTTTAAAGGTCATCAGGGATCTGGCGCAAGAACATATGACCATGGTTATTGTCACTCATGAAATAAGCTTTGCGCGGGATGTGGCCGATCATATTATTTTCATGGATGGCGGTGTTATTGTAGAAGAAGGAACGCCGGAAGAAGTTATCAATAATCCTCAAAATGAGCGCACCCAGGCATTTTTAGGCAGGTTTGAAAAATAGGCGGGTGTTATTCCACTTTGGAAAACTGTTTTGCATATTTTTTGGGTGAGATATGAAAGGCTTTACTGAAGGACCGGATAAAATTTGAATAATCGTTAAAGCCGCATTCCTGACAGACATCTGAAATACGAGCGCCTTCTTTCAAGAGGGTTTTCGCCGTAATGAGCCTTTTTTGGTGTATGTAATTGTGCAAAGTATATCCGGTATGCTTTTTAAATTGCCTCAACAGATGGTATTTGCTTGTGTAGAATCTGGTGGACAAGGCCTCCAGCGAAAGATTCTCATGCAAATTCAAATTAATATAATGCAAAATTTCATTTATTTTCTTATCATAGATCACATCGTCTTCAATATCATTGATGTGGTTTTCCAGGTAGGCCCGGTTTAAATATACGATCAGCTCGGCCATATAATATTCTCTTAAAATATTGTCGCCAAAGGCAGCACTTTTATATGCCTTACTTAATTTTGTAATGATCCCCTTGATGATGCCCGACATTTCTACATCGGGGCGAAGCAGATTGTATTTATTTTTCGAGGTGGATTCAAAACAGGTGAGCAAATCACATTCATGGGTACACAGGCTCTTGATAAATTCCGGCTTGACCCAGATCACGATTCTTTCGTAAATTCCGCCGCGTTCGATGATGGGTTTATGTATCTCTTTATTGTTGACCAGCAGAATATCATTGGGTTTCAGGCTGTAGGATTTTCCCTCAATAATATAAGTGACTTTGCCCGATAAAAACAGGTAGATTTCGTAAAAGTCATGGTTATGGAATTCAACCTGGAGCTCGGGATCATCCCTGTAATGAAAAAATTCGAAGCTGGAATGTATCATATATTGTCTGTGGGTAAAACTTTGTCCGACCGGTGACATTGCATCACCTCCATTGAATCATTGATAAAATGCTTTATAATTATATTATAACGATATTTGGGAAAATTAAAAGCAATTTTTGCAACAAAAAAAGCAATAATAGCAAAGAAAATTGCATAATTCTCATTATATAATTAAAGTATACCAATGTGGGAATTTATTATAGGAGGTTGTAGAATTATGGGCAAAGCGGATATAGGCCTTATCGGCCTGGCAGTTATGGGTGAAAACCTTGTTATGAATATGGAGAGCAAGGGCTTCACAGTAGCGGTTTTTAACCGGAGCACCGAGAAGGTGACCAATTTTATTGAGGGCAGAGCCAAAGGAAAGAATATTATCGGGACATATTCTATTCAGGAACTGGTGGACCATTTAAAATCCCCTCGAAAAATCATGATGATGGTTAAAGCAGGCAAACCCGTTGATGATTTTATAGATTTGCTTATTCCCTACCTTGATAAAGGCGATATCATCATTGACGGCGGAAATTCTCATTTCCCCGATACCATTCGGCGTACACAATATGTGGAAGGTAAGGGGTTGTTATATATAGGAACCGGTGTTTCAGGCGGAGAGGAAGGAGCTTTCAAGGGACCGAGCATGATGCCCGGCGGCTCCCCCGATGCCTGGCCCCATGTAAAGCCTATCTTCCAGGGCATTTGCGCCAAGGTTGAGGATGGCTCTCCCTGCTGCGATTGGGTGGGTTCTAACGGAGCCGGACACTTTGTGAAGATGGTTCACAACGGCATTGAATACGGCGATATGCAGCTGATATGCGAGGCCTACCAGCTTATGAAGGACTACCTGGGCATGTCGGCCCAAGAAATGCACGAAGTCTTTAAGGAATGGAACAAGGGAGAACTGAACAGCTATCTCATTGAAATTACCCGTGATATCCTTGGCTATAAAGATGAGGATGGTGAGCCCATCGTCGATAAAATCCTTGATACGGCCGGCCAAAAAGGAACAGGAAAATGGACATCCATCGCATCGCTGGATGAGGGCATTCCATTGACATTAATCGGTGAAGCGGTTTATGCACGCTGTTTATCAGCCTTGAAGGAAGAACGTGTGGAGGCCTCAAAAGTTCTTACCGGGCCGAAACCAAAATTTGAAGGGGATAAAAAGGCGTTCATTGAGGATATCAGAAGCGCCCTCTATGCCTCGAAGATCGTATCCTACGCGCAGGGCTATACGCTGCTGAGGTCCGCCGCTCAAACCTACGGCTGGGATTTGAATTACGGCGGAATTGCATTGATGTGGAGGGGCGGCTGCATTATCCGGTCCATCTTCCTCGGCAAGATCAAAGAGGCCTTCGATAAGAATCCGGAACTCAGCAATCTGCTGCTGGATCCCTTTTTCAAGGATAAGGTCGTAAAGGCTCAGGACGGGTGGAGAAGAGTGGTAGCAGCTGCAGCCATGAACGGTATTCCTGTTCCTGCCTTTTCAACAGCACTCAATTATTATGATGGCTATAGAAGCGCAAGACTTCCGGCCAATCTTTTACAGGCTCAGCGCGATTATTTTGGAGCCCATACCTATGAAAGAGTTGACAAGCCCCGCGGGGAATTTTTCCATACAAACTGGACAGGGCATGGCGGCACTACATCTGCATCAACGTATTTAGCATAATGGACCTAAAAAATAAAAATTTGAGGTGATTTTATGAAACTGCCGTTTACAGTTGATCTAACCGGTAAAGTTGCAGTGGTCACCGGTGCGGCCGGCGTTCTTTGCAGCAATTTTGCGAAAATTTTGGCCCAGTGCGGTGCAAAGGTTGCAGTAATGGATCTGAGAAAAGACAAAGCAGATGAAGTTGCTGCCCAAATCAATCAGGCAGGGGGAAAGGCGATTGGCGTCGGTGCCAATGTCCTTGAAAAGGAAAGCCTGGAAGCTGCCCGGGAAATTATCAACAGGGAGTTGGGCACCTGTGATATTCTTATCAACGGTGCAGGAGGAAATCATCCCAAAGGGACGACGACAAAAGAGTATCTTTTTAAGGAGGATCTGGAATCTAAAGAGGATGGGATTGTTACCTTCTTTGATCTGGATCCCAAAGGCATCGAATTTGTTTTCAACCTGAATTTTCTTGGTACCCTGCTGCCCTCCCAGGTATTCAGCAGAGATATGGTAGGCAAGGAAGGCGCAACCATTATTAATATTTCTTCCATGAACGCATTTTCTCCCCTTACCAAAATTCCTGCTTACAGCGGGGCGAAGGCTGCGGTGTCCAATTTCACCCAGTGGCTTGCCGTACATATGTCAAAAGTAGGCATTCGTGTCAATGCAATTGCTCCCGGATTCTTCTCCACCGAGCAAAATAAGACATTGCTCTGGAATGATGACGGCACGCCTACCGCGAGAACGGCCAAGATCCTGAACATGACACCCATGGGACGCTTCGGCACAGACGAAGACCTGGCCGGCCCGTTTTTGTGGCTGGTATCCCATAAGGCTTCCGGCTTTGTAAATGGCGTGGTTTTGCCCGTGGATGGAGGATTCGCAGCCTATTCCGGCGTTTGATGCAAAACCTTGACGGCAATAAAAACTGCTCTGCTTTTAAGAGCAGTTTTTTATTGCCCGGACTTTTGATCTAATAGCCTTACCTGTTGCAGAGATTTCGAACGGGAACCCAAGAGCATTGAAACACTTCGTGTTATAATATTCAAAACAGCTTATTATAAGGAGGTTATTACATGCCTGCAGATGTTTTGTTTACACCCATGGCTTACTCGCGCTACGAGGCGTCGCAGACCCTGCCCGAGAAATTTTCCCGCCTTCTGAAAAAGTCCGGGCTGGCTGCAAAGATAAGAGGCAAGAAAGTTGCCATAAAAATGCATGTCGGGGACGGCGTCACTTATTCCACCATCCCCCCGGTATTTGTCTGTAAGCTTGTGGATTTCATTCAAAAAAGCGGCGGGAGTTGTTTTATTACCGATCACTATGTTTCCCGGCGCCATCCTGAGCGCCGCGGCTATACCGACAGCAACCTCAATTGCCCGGTGCTGGACTGCTGCGGTTATTTCGGCAAATACTATTATACAAAAAATGTGGATTTTAAAACTTTTAAGCATGTGGATATAGCGGGCCTCATTCATGATGCCGACTTCCTGATCGATTTCTCCCATGTGAAGGGTCATGGTTCCTGCGGTTACGGCGGCGCCTGCAAAAATATTGCCATGGGCTGCGTGACCGATCGTACGAGGCATCAGATCCACGGCCTTGAGGGAGGCTTAGTATGGGATCAGGATAAATGCATTCACTGCCATCAGTGCCTGCCAGCCTGCAATCACCGCGCCAACAGCTTTTCAGCCGAGGGAAAAGCCGGTGAATACCAGGTGGATTACCATAATTGCACCCTGTGCCAGCACTGCGTCAAGGTATGCCCCACCAATGCCATTACTCTCGATTCCCATGATTATGCAGATTTTCAGATGGGCATGGCCATAAGCACCAAGACGGTACTGGATACCTTCGAGCCGGGTAATGTCTATTATATTAATGTTCTGACCTCTATCACCGCGGTATGCGACTGCTGGGGCCTGACCACACCTTCCCTGGTGCCCGATATCGGTATTATGGCGAGCAATGATATAGTAGCCGTTGAGCGGGCCAGCCTGGATGCCATCAAAATGGAGGATCTGATTCCAGTGGGTATTCCGCAAGGCTTTGAACTTACCGGCAAAGGGCATCTTTTCGAGCAGCTCCATGGCAAAAATCCTTATATTCAGCTGGAAGCCCTTGAAAAGGTTGGCTTGGGCAATCAGGAGTACCAGCTGATAACCATATCATAGCTTGCCGGGGGGATAGTTTATGTTCTTCCATTCGTAATTTAGCGCCGGAGTGCCGTGAGTGATATTAAAGTGTGCAAGCGGAATTTTCTCGAGGGCACACTTTAATTCACTCTACAGGCACCCTAAATGATGTTTCAGCCTTGTTTTAGAATAAAAATTAAGATATAATGGCATTATTCCATGGGGGAGTAGTTTACACGGCATTTGCCGTGTGGTAAGTCAACATAATGACCGCTTACGGTCTGGTTTACCTTGATAGGCGAGACTCATGGGTAGTTTAAACGCTACCTGTGAGTCTTTAATTTTATCGATTATTGGGGAGAGTTTATGGGGATCGTCGAATTACTTATTATTGCAGTCGGACTTTCAATGGATGCTTTTGCAGTTGCTATATGCAAGGGCTTATCCATGAGTAAAATGAGCTATAAATATGCTGTTATGACCGGTGTATTTTTTGGCGGCTTTCAGGCGCTGATGCCTCTTATGGGTTTTTTGCTGGGGACTCAGTTCAGCTCGTATATAACCTCTGTGGATCATTGGATTGCTTTTGCGCTGCTGGTAATCATTGGAACCAATATGATCAGGGAGGCGGTCCATGCGAAGAAGAATCCGGATTCATGCCGGATGTGCGGGGAAGAATGCGGAACGGACGATTCCTTCAGCTTGAAGAATATGACGATATTAGCGTTGGCTACAAGTATTGATGCCCTGGCGGTGGGGGTTACTTTTGCATTTCTTCAGGTGAATATTGTGCCCGCAGTATCGGTAATAGGAATTATCACCTTTATTTTTTCCTTTTTGGGTGTGAAGATAGGCAATGTTTTCGGCGCCAGATTTGAAGCAAAAGCTCAGCTGGCCGGCGGCATTATTTTAATAGGAATGGGAGCTAAAATACTTTTGGAGCATCTCGGATTTATCGGGTAATTTATATTCATCGTCCATTTATAGAAATGTCGGTTTTAGCTTGGCCTTCTTATGTGTGATAACAATGGTATTCAGATATTCAGGCTGCCGTGCCCTTAATTTTGACCTGAGAGGAAATTTGGTTTAACATTATTAATTAGGAACTACTTTAGATGGCTAATAAAAAAGTCATACGAGGAGGTATGTGATGCTGAGCCAATGGTTCCTTTCATCTCATGAAATCAAGATTAAACTAAAAGGATATTGTATCCTTTTATTGATAATACTCATCTTACTGGCTGGAGCATTATTAATTCATAAAAACATTTCAATAAAAGGAAATATAGTTGTTCCTATGGTTATAGGGTTAGATATTTCGGAGGCAAAAGCTGAGTTAAATAGTGTAGGCTTAGGATTTACTATCATTGAAGGATCTACTGATGTATTAGAAGATTATTGTATTTGCATATAATTTTATTGGGGTATATGATAAATGTGGATGGGAAAAATATAATTACCTCAAAATAGGAGAATTATTATGAACCTGAATTACTCACAGGCGGATTATGTTTTTGATGTAGTGAAAGAACAGATATTCTCTGAGGACGCCGTTAAAATCATCCGCTCTCTGCTGGCAGTTCAAAATATTTACTTATCAGCCACCAGGGAGATTGAAACAAAATTGGAAAATCTAAATGATGAATTTAAGTATACTATGGACAGAAACCCCATTCACCAGATAAAAACCAGGGTAAAGACTCCGGATAGTATTGTTGAAAAGCTGTCCAGAAAGGGTTATGAGATCAGTGTGGAGTCGGCCCGGAAAAACCTCAATGATATCGCCGGGGTTCGGGTTATTTGCTCTTATATCAATGATATCTATATGATAGCCGATCTGCTTACATCACAGGATGATATACAGCTTCTGAAAACAACCGATTATATAGAAAACCCGAAGCCTAACGGATATCGCAGCCTGCATCTTATTGTCACGGTACCGGTTTTTTTATCCAAGAAAAAGGAAAGGGTAAAGGCAGAAATTCAGATACGGACCATCGCCATGGATTTTTGGGCATCACTGGAACATGAACTGGCTTATAAAATAAGAAATGCAAGCCATCATGAAATTTCAGCCGAATTGAAATCCTGCGCAGATGTTATAGCCTCTACCGATCTGCGTATGCAGAAGCTCTACAACAGGATGAGAGGGCTTTCGTCGAACCCCGCCCGTTAACCCGGCAGAAAGCGACGGGTGCCCGGGCTTATTGTTTCCAGGAAACAAAAGGGTGCAGCTAATTCCGGCTGCACCCTTTATGTACCATTTTCTCGTTAACGATTTAGGATCTCCATAAACTCTTCGCCTGTAATGGTCTCTTTCTCCAAAATATAAGCTGCCAGCTCATGCAGCTTTTCTAAATTTTCACTCAGGATATTTTTTGCCTTTTCGTAGGCTTCTCCGATAATAGAAATGACCTCTTCATCAATTTTAGCGGAGGTATCCGGTGAACAGGCAAGAGAGGCATCGCCGCCAAGATACTGATTGTTTATGGTTTCCAGGGCTGTCATACCGAAATCCCTGCTCATGCCGTAGCGGGTCACCATTGCCCGGGCAATTCTTGTGGCCTGTTCAATATCATTGGAGGCTCCGGTGGTAATACTGTTAAAAATAATTTCCTCAGTAGCGCGTCCTCCGGCTAATGTGGCAATCTTATTGAAAGCCTCTTCCTTGCTCATCAGATTTCTTTCCTCGGATTCAACCTGCATGGTATAACCAAGTGCGCCGGAGGTGCGGGGGATAATGGTTATTTTATGGACAGGAGCTGAATCGGTCTGCTTCGCTGCAACAAGGGCATGCCCGATTTCATGGTAAGCGATGATTTTCTTTTCCTTTTCTGAGATCACAGCATTTTTCCGCTGGTAACCGGCTACAACAACTTCCACACTTTCTTCAAGGTCATTTTGGGATACCAGCTTTTTGCCATTACGAACAGCTCTTAATGCCGCCTCATTGATAATATTGGCAAGCTCGGCGCCCGAGGCACCCGAGGTTGCTCGTGCAATAGCGTTAAAGTCAATATTTTCTTCCATTTTAACCTTTGCGGCATGAACCTTGAGAATTGCCTCGCGTCCTTTTAAATCGGGCAGCTCCACAGGAATTCTCCGGTCAAATCTCCCGGGACGAAGAAGAGCTTTATCAAGAGATTCCGGGCGATTGGTAGCGGCCAATATCACAACGCCCTTCCTGCCGTCAAAGCCGTCCATTTCACTGAGCAGCTGGTTTAAAGTCTGCTCGCGCTCATCGTTGCCCCCTGCAAAATTGCCGCTGTCACGCTTTTTGCCGATGGTATCAATCTCATCAATGAATACAATGCAGGGAGCCTTTTCATTTGCCTGTTTAAAAAGATCACGAACCTTTGCAGCACCCATGCCTACAAACATTTCCACAAATTCAGAACCTGAGATCGAAAAAAAGGGAACTTTAGCTTCCCCTGCAATTGCCCTTGCAAGCAGGGTTTTGCCGGTACCGGGAGGCCCAACAAGCAAAGCGCCCTTTGGAAGGGAGGCGCCAATCTCGGCATATTTGCCCGGGTCGTGCAGAAAGTCTACAATCTCATTCAGCGCCTCTTTTGCTTCATCCTGGCCGGCTACGTCCGCGAAAGTCTTACCCGTCTGGGCCTGAACGTATATTTTGGCATTACTCTTGCCAAAGGTCATTGCATTGCCGCCCATCCTTTTCCCAAGCTGCTTCATCATAAACTGGCCAATTAGTATAAATATGGCAACGGGGATGACCCAGGTCAGTATAAAATTTAAAAGGGGAGAGTTTTCTTTTGGGATAACCTTGGAAAAGGAAATCTTACCGTTTTCGGAAGAGCCTTTTGCTTCTCTTAGACGATTTACCAGATCAGGATCGTTTACAACTCCGGTATAAAAATAATGTTCATCTTCCCCTGATTCTTTTGTGCAAAAGTTAATTCTGTTGTCCTGTATTTCAACAGCCGCTACGTTTCCACTGTCCACCTTGTCTAAAAAGGTTCCATAATCCACCTGCGTAAACTGTTTCTCCATAATGCTCGGGAAAACCAGGGCGTTGAGTAGCGAGGTAATGAGCACTACTATTATATAGTAGAATATCCAGGGCTTTTTCGGGTTTTTTTGTTCTTTCAAAGATAACACCTCCTGCTAATTTTGTGTATTTTTTAACTGGATGAAAATGTCCTTTATTTTTTCCATGCCGAGCATAATGATATGAAAATCGTCTTCGGTGATATTGGATAAAACCGGATCGTATTTTTCCTGAAACTCCTGTTCAATAGACTTGACCGTTTTTCGACCGGCCCCGGTCAATTGGAGATTTACAACCCGTTCATCGGCTGTATCACGAATACGGTTAATATATCCCTGCTTTTCAAGCTTTTTGCAGGCAATGGATGCGTTTCCGCTGCTTGATCCGATGGTATGGCATAAGCTGCCGACCGTGATCTTTTGATTCAAATAGATTTCAAAAAGGATACGGGATTGAATCATTGTTAAACCATAGATTTCCAGGCTGGGAAGAAAAACTGCCTCCAAGTCCAAGGTGATCTCTCGGATAAAATCAATAAATTTCCGTCCGAAATCAATACTTTTTCTCATAATACCCTCCGTTTTTAATATACCCGGCATTCAATAAACATTACCATAAAGAATTTATCAAATAAAATATACAACCAATTAAATATCTTTACAACAAACATATTATTTGATATAGTATCTTTTGTCAAGAAGTATTGGAACCAGGCTATCTTCTGTAAAAAGGTTGTTTATGATATACTTTGAGAAGAAATTGGTTATTAATAGAATTAGGAGTGCCCGCTTTTATGAATGTGCTGGTTACATTGAACTCTAGTTATATTAGGCCTTTGAAGGTAATGCTGAAATCATTGTTTTTGAGTAATACAGAGGAGAGGTTCTGTATTTATCTGATGCAGTCAAGCCTGACGCCTCAAGAGCTGGAGGATGTGCGGGAATATATAGAAATGCATGGAAGCCGGCTTGAAGTGATTACACTGGACAACAGCTGCTTTACCGATGCTCCGGTGTTGCTTCATTATACCAAAGAAATGTATTACCGGTTGCTGGCCTTTAAATTCCTGCCCCGTGATATGGACCGAATCCTATATCTTGACCCCGATATTTTAGTCATCAACAAAGTGGGAAACCTGTATGAAACAGATTTGGAAGGGTATCTTTATGCGGCGGCATATCATGATGTTATTTCCGTCAAAGAGTTTAACAAGCTGAGATTAAATTCCTATGATATGGATGCCTATTACAATTCGGGGGTACTATTGATGAATCTCCGGCTCCAGAGGGAACAAGTGGAGGAACAGGCCATTTATGAGTTTGTGGAAAAAAACAAGGTAAAGCTGATTATGCCCGATCAGGATATCTTGAATGCTCTCTACGCAAAAAAAATCCTGGGTCTGGACGAAAAATTATACAATTATGATGCAAGGTTTTACCGCTACTACAAGCTGACCTCCAATGGCCTCTGGGACATGGATCACGTTATCCGGAATACGGTATTCATTCATTTCTGCGGCAAGAAAAAGCCCTGGAATAAGGATTATACAGGCAGATTCCAATCCCTGTACAAGCATTTTGAGAGGTTGGCTTATCCTGATTAAACAGGTATTATAAATATCTTCGATTTGTGCCGTTCCGCAATCCTGCTTTGCTTCTGCACTAAATTACGAATTGAAGATAAATATAAAAAAATAATTGGAAAGTGAATTCTAACGAGGGAGAAACATATGAAAGAACATTCTGAACTTCGCTTTGCTGTTTTGATTGATGCGGAAAATGTGCCGCACAGCAATGTCAAAGGAATTCTTGAGGAGATCGCAAAATACGGCATACCCACAATAAAACGCATTTATGCCGACTGGACAAAGCCCAATGTCTCAGGCTGGAAAAATGTTCTTCTGGAAAATGCCATTACCCCTATTCAACAATACAGCTATACAACGGGAAAAAACTCTTCGGACTCGGCAATGATTATAGATGCCATGGATATTCTGTATTCTAATGAAGTCGAGGGCTTTTGCATTGTCTCCAGTGACAGCGATTTTACCAGACTTGTCATAAGACTGAGGGAAGCCGGAAAGAGAGTCTTCGGAATTGGTGAGCGGAAGACGCCCAGTCCCTTTATCGCGGCCTGCGACAAGTTTACTTACATTGAGATCATCAACAGCAGAGAACCGGAGCTGGAAACTGATGAGCTTCCCAAGGACACAAAGAGCAAAAAGAACGATCGGAGCGGAATTATTAAAATTGGTGAGGAAGTGGTCAACTTGATTGCCTCATCCATATCCGATGTGGCCGATGAAAACGGCTGGGCTTTTCTTGCAGATGTGGGCAATTTAATTCAGAAGAAGCGGCCCGATTTCGATTCCCGAAATTTTGGATTTGCAAAGTTAACGCCCCTTATCAAGACTTTGAATGACTTTGAAATAGATGAAAGGGAATCTAATAATAGCCGCATCAAGCATATCTATGTCAAAAATAAGGATAAAAGCATACCGGAAGTGCCTAATAAAAAACGCAGTTATGATAAAAAATAGGAACCGGAGAAGCTTTAAAATATGTGGATTTTTTATTGCATTCTGATTGCTTTTATCATATTGGCACTTATTTGCTGCTACTTTTACCGCCTGGCGGTCCGGCCGGGGAAAAAGCCTTTCTTAAGCGGCAATAAGGATCTTCCTGAAGTTTTTTTGGGAGGCATTACTGCAGAAGGAAAGGAGTGGCTGGATAAGGTCGATAAATCGCACTTGGCTGTAAAGAGCTGCGACGGCTTAAATTTGAAGGCATTCTTGATCTCTTCAAGCAGACGGAATGATAAAGTTTTTGTGGTCATGGCCCATGGCTATAACAGTAAGGGCCTGGATCTGGGTCCCTATGCCAAATTCTTTAATGAGGAAATGGGTTTTCATGTGCTGCTGCCCGATGACAGAGGTCATGGGCAAAGTGACGGCGATTATATCGGGTTCGGCTGGCACGACAGGGTTGATTATCTGACCTGGATAAAATATCTGATTAAAACCTTCGGTGAGGACATCAAAATACTGCTTTTCGGCGTTTCCATGGGCGGGGCCGCCGTGCTGATGCTCAGCGGGGAAAAGCTTCCGGAGAATGTAAAAGGCATTATTTCAGATTGTGCTTATACATCGGCGCTGGCTGTACTGGATCATCAGCTAAAAGTTCAGTATGGGCTGCCGCCTTTTCCCATCATGCATATGACAAGCCTCATTACAAAGCTCAGGGCAGGATATTTTCTGGGAGCCGCTTCGGCGCTGAGGCAGGTAAAAAAGGCAAAGCTTCCGATCCTCTTTATCCACGGCAAAGAGGATCGTTTTGTACCTTTTAAAATGGTCTATGAGCTTTATGAAGCCTGCACCTCGGACAAGAAGCTGTTTGTTGTAGAAGGGGCGCGGCATGCCGAATCCTTTATCATAGACAACGATGGGTATCGTGAAACAGCGAAGGAGTTTATTCGAAGCATCCTGTAAAGAGGAAATCAGTTTATTGTGCCATAACTTCAATTCGTCATTAAGGTGTCAAAATAAAAACATGGACAGGTAAATCCGTGTGGAGTATAATCAAAAAAGTTCAATAAAATATTAAAAAGCAGAACAGGTATTTGCGCGTTAAGTGTTAGAGAATGGGAGTAGAGTCTCTAAACGAAGAGCCAAGGCTCGCGGTGCGAATACTGCATCCACTGTTACTTGTCTTCTTTCTAAAGAAGTAGCAGCTTGGATAACAAGGAAAGGAGACAAAATGAAAAACACATCATCCCATTCACAGATTACGAGAAGAATCGTTCAGACCGCATTATTTATCGCTCTTGCTCTGGTTTTAAGAAACTTCAGCACCATGATCTATATGCTCGGGGCTCCTGGCATGAGAATCAGTTTTGCACCTATTTTTTCAAGAATGCCCGCCCTGCTCTTTGGCCCGTTTTATGGCGGCATCTCAGCGGCTATAGTAGATATTATTGGTTATTTGCTCAACCCCCAGGGCGGCGCTTATATTCCTTTAATGACACTTACGGCGATCCTGGGAGGCGTGATTGCGGGATTTTTGTGGAAGGGCCTTAAAAACGGGGATACCGGCAAAATTCAGCGTGCTCTTTGGATCATTTTTATAGCTATAGGCGCTATTGGCATCTTTAATTATATCAATACGCTATTCTTTCCCCAATCTCCTGTGACAGAATTTATTGAGGGAATCGGCAAAAATAAAGATTTTGCTGTATTAGGCATGGTGGCGGTATCGGCTATGGGCTTATTGCTGCTGGTTCTTGATTACGCGATAAAAAAGAAATTTCCTGAGGCCGCCATTAATAAATATTACTTAAAGGTGCTTTTATCCTTTGGCTTGGGCAGCCTTACCGTGACGGTTTTAAATACTTGGGTTCTGCAGATGTTCTTCCCCGAGTTCGGCCAAATAGGTTTCTTTCTCTTCCTGCTCCCAAGACTGGTGAAGGAAATTTTCATGATGGTTATTCAGAGCTATATTGTTGCATTTCTTCTGTCCATATATGACCGTCTTATTAAAAGCAGAATAGAAAAAGCGGAAGAATAGAAGAGGGGCAGGGATAAAAAGAAGGCCTTCCAAAACGGAAAGCCTTCTTTGAGAATGCCAAATTTCAAAGGTTTTTAAAAGATGGAGAACTGAAGGAACAGTGTTGATAAAAGTGAGGAAACAAGGGAAACAACAGTAATCTGTGTGTTTATGGAAGGACCGGCAGTGTCCTTGAAGGGATCGCCGACCGTATCACCAACAACGGCTGCTTTGTGGGCCACTGAGCCTTTGCCGCCGCAATTTCCGGCTTCCACATACTTTTTGGCATTGTCCCAAAGCCCGCCTGCATTGGACATTAATAGAGCAAGCAGCAGACCCGATGCAATATTACCGGTTAAGAAACCGCCGATGGCATTAACACCACCGACAAAACCGACAATAACAGTGGAGAAGATCGCTACGACACCTGCTGGGATAAGTTCTTTGATAGAACCTGTAGTAGCGATATCAATACATTTGTCATAGTCCGGCTTAACACCTTCGCGGCCCTCTTTCAGTCCGGGAATGGTGTCAAACTGACGATGGATTTCACTAACCATTCTCTGGGCATTTCTATCCACGCCCAACATCAGCATTGCTGAGAAAACTGCAGGAATAGCAACACCGACAATCAGTCCGAAGAATACGGTAGGATTCATTATATCAAAATGCTCAATACCTGGAAGGTTCAGCTCGGCAGCCGCGGTATTGACCTCGCTTGCAAATGCACCCAGAAGGGCAATAACGGTCAGCCCGGCAGCACTGATGGAAAAGCCCTTTGTAACGGCTTTTACAGTATTTCCGGCAGAGTCCAGTTCGTCTGTGATAGCAATGACATTTTCGCCCAGACCGCCCATTTCTGCAAGGCCGCGGGCATTATCAACAATGGGACCATAAGCGTCATTGGAAATAATCATACCAACAATGGCCAGCATTCCGAGAGCCGACATGGAGATGCCGAACATTCCATATCCCGCACCGAGGGGTGCACAGATGTAGTATGATACCAAAGCGGTTACCGCAATACCGATCAGAGCCGGGAGAGAACTGAGAAGACCATAGGAGAAGCCTGTCAGAATAGTGAAGGCAGGTCCGGACTTCGACGATTCAGCACAGTACTGAACGGGCGGTTTATTATCATTGGTGAAGTAATCGGAAGTGATACCGATGACTGTACCTACCAAAAGGCCTACTGCTGTAGCACCCCAAATACGCCATTCAAAATTAAACAGTGCGGTGGCAAGAGCGGTGAGCGCTGCATAAACCGCAGTAGTTACATAGGTGGAACTGTTTAATGCTTTGTTGGGATCGCCGTGTTTACCGATGCGGGCTGTGGCAACACCTATAATGGAAGCCAAGAGCCCAAGAGCGGCATAAGCAAATACCATAATAACATTCATTCCGGCTAATCCGCCTAAAGAGGTAGCCATAACAAGCGCGGCAGACATGGCTGCAACATTGGAGTCAAAAAGGTCAGCGCCCATACCGGCAACGTCACCAACGTTATCACCAACGTTATCGGCGATAACAGCAGGATTTCTGGGATCGTCTTCTTCCATGCCCATATCGACTTTACCTACGAGGTCAGCGCTGACGTCAGCGGTTTTTGTGAAAATACCGCCGCCTGCTTTTGCAAAAAGTGCAAGAGAGCTGGCACCGAAGCTAAATCCAAGCACGGAACTGGCGTCACCTGTAAGCATTAACACCAATACAACGCCAAGAAGACTGGTTCCTACAACGGCCATGCCCATTACGGCACCGCCGCGGAAGCCTGCCATGAAGGATGGCTTAACGCCTTTTTGAGCGGCCTCTGCGGCTTTTACATTGGCAATGGTTGCGACCTGAATACCGATTTTTCCGGCGAGAGCAGATAAAACTGTACCAAAGATGTAGGAGATAGCCATTGAAACATTAGCCATTACATTTCCCTTCCAGATGGGATGGGGAAGGAGAACCAGGAACACTGCAGCGGCTATCAAGGTGAATTTGGCAAGAACCGTGTACTCGCGCCTCAAAAATGTATTGGCGCCCTCACGAATGTATTCACCGATTTCGGCTATGCGTGCATTTGATGAGGGTTGAGATTTCACCCAGGTGTACAACCAGAAAGCAACACCCAGGGCCAGTGCAGAGACTAGAATTGCAAAAACTTGAATCATTTGAGTAGAAATTTGCATTTTATTAGACCCCCTTAGCTTGATCGTTCGACTATATTGAAATTTTGGCATTTTCCTATCTATATTACTACAATGAAAAGGAGTTATCAATCGATTTTTTCTACAAAGTGTACAAATTAGCATTTAAAAAAATTCCATATTACCGCAGTTGCGAACGCCAAATATATCATATACGGTTTGCCCATGTTTCCAACCCTGTGGTTTATCTGTCCCTGTAAAACTTAAGTTGATTCTTTTGTGGAATTGCAACATAATAAGAAGAAATCCAGATAGAAAGAGGAAGATATATGCTTCATGAGTTTTCAAGAACCGAGCTTCTCATCGGGAAAGAGGCCCTTGAAATGCTGAAAAAAAGTACAGTTGCCATATTCGGAATTGGCGGAGTCGGCTCCTATGTTGCGGAAGGTCTGGTCCGGTCCGGAGTGGGGCATTTTGTATTAATAGATGATGATCTGATTTGCCTGACCAATATCAACAGGCAGCTTCAGGCCACACGAAAAACAGTGGGCAGACCTAAAGTGGAAGTCATGAAAGAAAGAATCCTGGATATCAACCCCAAAGCGGAAGTTCAGGCAATTCAGCGCTTTTATCTGCCCGAATGTGCCAATGAGATTATTTCCGGCGATTATGACTATATGGTTGATGCCATTGACACCGTAACAGCCAAGGTGGATCTGGCCGTTCAGGCTAAAAAACGCGGAATCCCCATCATCAGCTGCATGGGGGCCGGCAATAAGCTTGATCCCACCCGTTTTGAAGTGACTGATATCTATAAAACCAGTGTGGACCCATTGGCCAGGGTTATGCGCAAAGAACTCCGGGAAAGGGGAATTGATTCGCTGAAGGTAGTCTATTCAACCGAGTCCCCCATAAAGCCCAGCGAAAGCGAAGAGAATAGCTGCGCCCAGCATTGCATTTGCCCGAAAGGAACAAAGCGGACCTGTACCGTCAAAAATCAGATCCCCGGGAGTATTGCCTTCGTTCCGCCGGCCGCAGGTCTCATCATTGCCGGTGAGGTTGTGAAGGACCTCATTGGGTATAATAAGACCAGATAAAGAGCCGGCTTATTTCCGGCTGCTTTTCAGTTTGACCGCTCTCCTTACTGGGGTATATACTTAAGTAAGCATATAGGAATACTACTAATACCGGAGGAGCTTATATGAAAATTTCGACAAAGGGCCGCTATGGATTAAGAGCCATGGTGGATATAGCCGTTCATTCCAATGGCGACCATGTACCTTTAAGCAGTGTCGCAGAACGCCAAAATATATCGGTAAATTACCTTGAGCAGGTTTTTGCCAGCCTCAGAAAAGCGGGCCTTATTAAAAGCGTAAAAGGCGCCCAGGGGGGATATATTATGGCCCAGAAGCCTTCGGCCATCCAAGTTGGCGCAGTCTTAAGGGTCCTGGAAGGGGACCTGTCGGTGGTAGATAAAACGGACACACAGAATATTGGCGAAAAGAGCATACAATATTGCCTTAAGACCCAGGTGTGGGATAAAATGGACAGCTGTATTAATGATATTGTAGATTCTATTACTCTGGAAGACCTGGCTTCCTATTACAAACGCATCAATGGCGCCGAATCCATTATGTATTATATATAAGTATTTTAATCATGCAACCTATAAAAATGAAATAGACCAATAAAACCTCAAGAAAGGGTGGCAAAAATGGATCATAAAAAATACAGGTTTGATACATTGCAGGTTCATGCCGGTCAAACTCCCGACCCTGCTACGGGCTCAAGAGCGGTTCCTATTTACCAGACTTCCTCCTATGTTTTCAACAGCATTGAACATGCGGCAAATCTCTTTTCTCTGAAGGAAACAGGCAATATATATACAAGAATTATGAACCCCACCAATGATGTATTTGAGCAGAGAATGGCTGCGCTGGAAGGAGGAGTGGGCGCGCTGGCCCTTGCCTCCGGTCAGGCCGCCATAACCTGTGCCATCTTGACTATTGCGCAGGCGGGGGATGAGATCGTTGCCGCCGGCACCCTCTATGGGGGAACCTTTACCCTGTTTTCAAATACCCTGTCCAGAATGGGGATAGAAACAATTTTTGTAGATCCCGATGACCCGGAGAACTTTAGAAGGGCTATTACCGGCAAGACCAGAGCTTTGTATTTTGAAACCATAGGAAACCCGGTCATTAATATCGTCGATATTGAGGGCCTGGCAAAAATCGCCCATGAAAATGGTATTCCGCTTATATGCGATAATACCTTCGGAACTCCTTACCTGATTCGGCCCATAGAATTCGGTGTGGATATCGTTATCCATTCGGCTACAAAATTTATAGGCGGCCATGGAACCTCCATCGGAGGAGTGATTGTGGACTCGGGAAAATTTGATTGGGCATCCAGCGGGAAATTCCCCGGTCTTACGGAGCCTGATGAAAGTTATCATGGCATACGCTATGTACAGGATGTCGGTCCTGCCGCATATATTACAAAGGCCAGGGTGAACCTTCTTCGGGACACCGGAGCCTGTTTGAGCCCATTTAATGCTTTCTTGTTTATACAGGGGCTGGAGACACTGTCGCTCCGGGTTGAACGCCATGTTGCAAACACAAAGAAAATAGTGGAGTTCCTTTCAAAACACGAGAAGGTTCAATGGGTCAATTATCCTTCCCTGCCCAATAATAAATATCACGGGCTTGCTGAGAAATACCTTCCCAAGGGAGCGGGCTCCATCTTCACCTTTGGTATCAAGGGCGGGTTGGAAGCAGGCAAGAACTTTATTGAAAGCCTTGAAATCTTTTCACACCTGGCCAATGTTGCTGATGCAAAGTCTTTAGTCATCCATCCGGCCAGCACCACCCACGCTCAGCTGAATGAAGAAGAGCAGCGCCTGGCAGGGGTTACTCCCGATATGATTCGTGTGTCGGTGGGCATTGAGGATCCCGATGATCTGGTTGAAGATTTGAATCAGGCATTGGCTAAGGCTTAGAAAGTGTATCTATCAATATGGAAAATACGGTAAAAAAGAAAGTCCTGGTCGGTATGAGCGGCGGAGTGGATTCCAGCACGGCTGCCTCCATACTTTTAGAACAGGGATATGAGGTTTACGGAGCTACCTTAAAGCTCTGGGATGGTGTGAGCACATGCGATAGGCAGACAAGGACCTGTTGCTCCCTGGAGGATGTCGAGGATGCAAGGGATTCGGCCTTTAAGCTGGGCATTCCTTTCTATGTCCTGAACATGAAGGATCTTTTTCGGGAAAAAGTGGTGGATTACTTTGCCGATTCCTATTTAGTCGGGGAGACTCCCAATCCTTGTATTGCCTGCAATCAATATCTGAAATTTCATGCCATGCTTCAAAAGGCCATTGCCTTGGGCATGGATTAT
This sequence comes from Ruminiclostridium sp., assembly GCA_003535195.1. Taxonomy (GTDB): domain Bacteria; phylum Bacillota; class Clostridia; order DSM-8532; family DSM-8532; genus DTU059. The sequence continues at coordinate 8,026 of DOHN01000097.1, read as the reverse complement.
ATTGCAACAGGGCATTATGCGCAGGTTACCCATGATCATAAATCAGGGCGGCATCTGCTTAAAAAAGCAGTGGATATCTCTAAAGATCAAAGCTATGTTCTTTATATGCTCCATCAGGAGCAGCTAAAAAGACTTTTGCTGCCCCTCGGTGATTATAAAAAGACCGAGGTCCGGGAAATTGCCGGCCGCAAGGGACTTGTCAATGCGAGAAAACCGGACAGTCAGGACATCTGCTTCGTTCAAAACGGCAGCTATGTGGATTTTATCCGTGAATACAGGGGCATCGATATACCCGAAGGCACCTATATAGACGCCCAGGGGCATGTGCTGGGCAAGAACAAGGGCATGATCCATTATACCATTGGCCAGCGAAAGGGTCTGGGCATGAGCTTTCCGGAACCGAGGTACGTGATCGGGAAAGACAGCGCCGCAAATACGGTGACTCTGGGCTTAAAGGAAGAGGCTATGGTGACAAGCCTTCTGGCCGCTGATATGAACTATATTGTTTGTGAAAAACCCGAACCGGATATGAAGGTTCTTGCAAGGACCCGCTATTCCCAGCAGGAGGTTCCGGCGAAAGTTATTCCTTTAGAAGGGAACAGGGCCCGGATTGTTTTTGAAAAGCCCCAGCCTTTTGTGGCGCCGGGTCAATCGGTGGTCCTGTATCTTGGCGATTACGTGATGGGCGGAGGAGTCATAAAGAGCACAGACCATGAAGGAAACAATACCAAGTAAGCCGGTTAGAATTATTGTAATTAAACTCTTGACATGGACATAAAATCTGCATATAATTAAATCATACTAAATCGATAAGAATTATAGGTAATAGAATTTTATGAATGGAGGTTATATCATGAAAATTGCAAAGAATCTAACCGAACTCATTGGCAATACACCTCTGATGGAGCTTTCGAACTACGAGAAAACAGAAGACCTTGCTGCAAAAGTCCTTGGTAAAATTGAATATTTCAATCCTTTGGGCAGTGTCAAGGACAGAATCGGATATGCCATGATAAAAGATGCTGAGGATAAGGGACTCATCAATAAGGATACGGTCATTATCGAGCCCACCAGCGGCAATACAGGAATAGCCCTTTCCTTTGTGGCCGCTGCCAAGGGCTACAGGCTGATTATTACACTTCCGGAGACCTTCAGTGTTGAAAGAAGAAACCTGATGAAGGCATTGGGGGCTGAGCTGGTTTTAACACCGGGACCCGACGGAATGCCCGGCGCTATCAGGAAAGCGGAAGAACTTGCCGCGCAGACCCCTAATTCATTTATTCCGCAGCAGTTCAATAACCCGTCCAATCCCGAAATCCACCGTAAAACGACAGCCGAAGAAATCTGGAAAGATACCGATGGACAGGCTGATATTCTGGTGGCAGGCGTTGGCACCGGCGGAACGATTACCGGCATCGGTGAAGTTTTAAAAGCCAGAAAACCCGGCTTTCAGGTTGTGGCAGTGGAACCCTTTGATTCTCCGGTTCTGTCGGGCGGGGAAAAAGGCCCCCACAAGATTCAGGGAATCGGGGCAGGATTCATCCCGGAGGTTTTGAATCGGGATATTCTTGATGAAATCATAACGGTTAAGAACGAAGAAGCTTATGCGGCTTCCAGAAAAATTGCAAAAACAGAGGGCCTTCTTGTAGGCGTATCCAGCGGCGCCGCTATCCATGCCGCCACTGTTCTGGCCAAGAGGCCTGAAAATAAGGGAAAGAATATTGTGGTCATTCTGCCCGATACCGGCGACCGCTATCTTTCAACGGACTTGTTCAGTGAATAGTGTCTAGTTCAGGCGCTGAGTGAGGTTTCGTACGCCCTCAGGAAAATCCGTCCGGGATTTTATTCGG
>DOHN01000097.1:0-6024 GCA_003535195.1 Ruminiclostridium sp. | reverse complement strand
GAAACCTCACTCAGCGCTTTTCACGTTAGTATGGATATTTCGCGGGGCTTTTTTTCATGGTTATTGAAAAACCGGGCTACCGGCTTATTCGATGATGCCAGAAAGCACCGATTTTTATTTGGTCCTCACCGGGGTCATAGCTGCCTATAAAATCATAGCTGGGCTTACTGAGCTTTTTGTCTTTATGGGACAGAGATAAGGGGCTGCCCTCGTATAAGGTCTCATGGGTATCATAATAAATGATGGTATTTCCTAGTATTCTGTACTTGCCTTTGCGCTGCACGGCGCTATCTTTAAAACTGCCGGCGGAGATCAAAATACACCGGTAGGTGCCATCCGGGTTAAACTGATAGGCGGATGCAAAAGAGGACAAGCCTTTCAAACCGGAGGGAGCATCCTTAAAAATGGTGAACAGATCCGTATTACTGTCCGACCATTTGCCCTGAATTAAATCTGCTGGAAAATCCTCGGCGTAGTGCAGGAATGTAATATTGAGACTTTTATCATAAGTTTCCTCCATTTTCAAAACAGATAAAAAAAGGTTAATGGGAATAAAAAGCCTGCCGTCTGCGGTTTTAGGCCCTACAGCGATGTCCAGAGGCTCGTTGCTGCCGTTTATATAAGCCTCGTGACTGTTTTCAACCATATCCGCCCTTAAAACAATTTGATCCTGGTGTGTCCAGTACAGCGTAATCTGGCCGTTCCGGATGGACAGCTCCGGATATAGACTGGTTGCATAGGGCAGCTTTAAACAGGAGGTGATGATCTCACTGTCCAAAAGAATATAGACGGAGTCCTCTATTCTTTCAACAAGGTATTGTCCCTCAGAAAGAGGAAAGTCATTGATGACAAGACGGTCATAATAACCGGCGCTGCCGTTGGCTTTTTTGTTTACGGAAGACGGTTCGTTTCTATTCTGCACGGATCTATTGCATCCGGCCTGTAAAAAGAGGAACAGGAGGGTCAGAACCATGAGGGAGAGACGTAAAAGTATGGCTTTTCGCATAAAACCCACCCCTGAATTTTCTTTTGCGTTATCATAATATAAGGAATCCCTGTCATAATTCATTTACATAATCCTTAAACAGATTTCCCCGCTCATTAAAATCCTTAAACAGTTCAAAGCCGGCGCTGGCAGGGGACAGCAGTACAATATCACCGGGCCTGGCCGACAAGGAGGCGCAGTCTACGGCCTGTTTCAAGGTGGAGCAATGAGTAATCCGGATGTTCATTCCACGGTATTTTCCAATGACCTTGCGCATTAGGGCCATCTCAATCATGGAGGCCGTCTGACCCATTAAAATTAAATGCTTTACCTTCTCCACCAGCACATCGCCCATGGGGTCATAGGATAAATTTTTGTCATATCCCCCGGCAATGAGGACTACACGGCCGTCAAAAGCATTCAATGCCGCCATGGTACGGCTCGGACTGCTGCCCATGGAATCATCATAGTAACGGACACCGCCGATTTCCCTGACAAACTCCATGCGGTGCTCCATGGGGGAAAGGGCGGAGGCTGCCCTGGCAACGGCGTCTGTGTTCGCATAAGCTCTTGTGGCGGCTATGGCTGCCAGATAGTTCTCCACATTATGGTTTCCAGGGAGAAGAATATCTTTCTGCTGAAGAATTTCAGAGGCCTTGTCGTTTTCTCTGAAGCACAGGAGATCATCCTTTAAAAATGCACCGGATTCCAGCTCACAGGTCCGCGAGAAATAAACCGTTCTTCCCGGTGCTTCCGTTGCCAGCCCACGAGTTATGCCATTGTCATAATTAAGGACCAAAAGGCCATTTCCGTCCTGATAGCGGTAAATGTTCTTTTTGGCCTCCAGGTATTCTTCCATGGATTTATACATATCGAGATGATTGGGGAAAATATTGGTGATGACTGCCACCTGGGGACTCTTTTTCATGGTCATAAGCTGAAAGCTGCTGAGCTCCAGTACGATCTTATGCTCAGGCCGGACCTCGTCGATGCGGCTTAAAAGAGGGGTGCCGGTATTGCCGCCCAACAGGCAATGATACCCTGCTTCCTTTAAAAACTCATATATAATGGCGGAGGTGGTGGTTTTGCCGTCGCTTCCTGTAACAGCAAAAATTTCAGCCGGGCACAGGTCAAAGAAAACCTCCATCTCAGAGGTTACCACTGCACCGTTTTTCTGTTCCTCCGACAGTTCAGGAATGTCGGGCCGGATGACGGGGGTTTTGAAAATCACATCAAAACCCTTGAGTCTGGAAAGCTGATGCCCGCCCAGGCAAAAATCAATATTATAGTCTTTTACGGCTTCTATTCTGTCCTTCAAATCCTCCCTTGTGCCTTGATCAAAGACGGTGAGGTTCACTCCCAGCTTTCCCAGGTATTCGACCAGGGACGTATTACTGGCTCCCAGGCCGATGACAGCCACCCGCTGTTTGATAATCCGCTCCTTAAAAGAGCTCAGGTTTTCATTCATGATATCCTCCGACAGGCTCAAAAGCTCTGGTTATTATATATGATATCGTTGACGAAAGTCATTCCATGATTTTTAGGGGATATGCGGTAAATTGAATATAATTTTAATTGTTATTGTTTTGATTGCTGTAAACCGATAAAATATTTAATAACCACCAGAGGAGGGGTTTTTATGGATTTTACGATAAGACCTGTCAAAGCGGGGGATGGAGCGGGCATTAACGAGCTCAGGCGAATGCCGGGCGTGTTTGAAAATATTCTCGGTATTCCTTCTGAACGGATAAAACGCAATGAAGATTTTATTCAGAGTCTGGACGAAAACAACCATCAGCTTGTGGCAACCGCAAAAACCCCATCCGGCGAAGAGCTTATCATTGGCTGTGCAGGCCTGACTGTTTATACAAATCCGCGGATGCGCCACAGCGGCGGAATCGGGATTATGGTGCATAGGGATTATCAAAATAAGGGCGTTGGAACCGCTTTGATGAAGGCTCTGCTCGATATTGCCGATCATTGGCTGATGCTGGTAAGAGTTGAACTGACTGTTTTTGAAGATAATATAAGAGCAATACATCTGTATGAAAAGCTCGGCTTCGAAAAAGAAGGCCTGAAAAAAATGGCGGCCATAAGAAACGGCCGGTACGCCAATGAATTTTTAATGGCCAGAATAAAGTCGGCCGGAGCGTGAAACTTACTAAAAAATATAAAGGTCAAGGCTTTAAAAGCCGTTGGGAAGAGAAACTATGCTCAAAAATGGTTTAGATCAGTGCAATTGCAAAATAAAAGATTGTAAGCGGCATGGAAAATGCGATGAATGCGTGGAACATCATCGGCTTCATAAGCGTTATCCGCCCTATTGCATGCGGAAAAGCAGGAATAAAAATACTCCTATGCCTAAGCGCCATGAGTGATATTTCGTACACCCTCAAGAAAGTCCGTCCGGGATTTTATTCGATAGCTCCGCAATCCTGCTCCGCTGACGTACTGAAACATCACTCTGCCGCTTTTGGCACGATCATAAACGTGCCGCCAATAAAGTTCCTTGATACAATTTCAATATTGGAGTACTATATAAAAAAAGGAAAACGAGGTTATAAAAGTGTCTCAGGAATTATTAATGGGAAACCAGGCCATCGCCCTAGGCGCTATACGGGCAGGTGTCGGCGTTATTACCGGTTATCCGGGAACACCTTCCACCGAAATTCTGGAAACTGCGGCAAAACGCAATCCGGGTGATATATATGTAGAATGGTCCGTAAACGAAAAATCGGCCCTGGAGGTTGCTGCAGGCGCTTCCATAGCAGGCGCAAGAACGATGGTCACCATGAAGCAGGTCGGCTTGAATGTTGCCTCGGATCCTGTTATGAGTCTTTCCTATATTGGCATTAAAGGCGGCATGGTGGTTGTTGTCGCAGATGATCCCGGCCCCATATCCTCCCAGACCGAGCAGGATACCAGGCAATTCGGCGTGTTTTCAAAGATTCCGGTCTTTGATCCCTCTTCTCCGGAAGAGGCCTATAGGATGATAGGGGATGCCTTTGACTATTCGGAAAAATATAATACCCCCGTTATTTTGCGGCCCACTACAAGAGTGTGCCATGTCAGCACTTTCATAAATGTGGACGACACCAGGAGAAAAATACAGCCGGAAGGTTTTGTAAAGGACTCCAAATGGGTTATTTTTCCGCGCCTTTCCTATCAGAGCCACCTAGATATTGAAAAGCGTAATGTCATCATAGCCGATGATTTCTCAGCCTATCCGTTCAACAAAATCAGCGGATCGGGCAAAAAGGGGATTATAGCGGGGGGCGTCAGCTGCGCCTATGCAAAAGAGGCTTTGGCTTTGCTGAAAGGCTCCTGTAAGCTGATGAAGGTTGCCACACCTTATCCTTTTCCCGAAAAGCAGGCATTGGCATTTATGGAGGGTCTGGATGAGATCCTTGTTATAGAGGAGCTCTCTCCGTACATAGAGAAAGAATTGATTTATCTGTGCGGCAAATACCGGCTTTCTGTTAAAATCAGGGGCAAAATGACAGGAGAGCTGCCCGCTGCCGGCGAGAACTCCGTTGAAATCGCCATGGAGGCCATGGGCAAATTCCTGAACATCGATTATACAAAGCCTGAGAAAGCAGAAATAAGTATTCAGCTGCCCGCCCGCCCGCCGGTCCTGTGTGCGGGCTGTCCCCATCGAGCTTCCTTCTATGCGGTCAAAAAAGCCATGAAAGGCAAAAAGGCAGTATTTTCAGGCGATATAGGCTGCTATACTTTGGGTAATGCCAAACCCCTTGAAATGGTGGATACCTGCCTTTGCATGGGTGCGGATGTGACCATGGCACAGGGGCTTCACAGGGTGGAGCCTGACAGTGTGAACTTTGCTTTTATTGGGGACTCTACCTTTTTCCATACCGGCATCCCCGGTGTGATCAACGCGGTCTATAACGAAACAGACATTGTTCTTGTGGTGTTGGACAACTCCACCACAGCCATGACCGGAAGCCAGCCCCATCCGGGCACCGGAAAAACCATGATGGGCAATATTTCAGAGAAAGTAAGCATTTATAATATTCTCTCGGCCATTGGGGTAAAGCATATTGCCAGGGCGAACCCCTTCAATTTGACGGAGGCTAAAAGGGTCATCACGGAGGCCGCTTCTTTTAAGGGTGTTTCAGCTGTTATTTTCGAGGCCCCCTGCATTCAGGTTTCCAAGCCTGCTCCGTTGCTTGAGGTCGACATTGAAAAATGCACCGGCTGCAAACTATGCATCAAGGAGCTGGGCTGTCCGGCCATGTCCATGGAAAACGGAAAAGCGGTCATTTCTCCGTCCATGTGCTACGGCTGTTCCATCTGTGCCCAGGTCTGTCCTTTTGATGCAATCGGAGGTGCGAAATGATCAATTGTATTTTAACCGGAGTTGGCGGCCAGGGAACCATTCTGGCTTCAAAATTAATAGCGGGTGCGGCCATGGAGAAGGGTCTGCAGGTTCGCACCGCGGAAACTATCGGAATGGCTCAGCGGGGAGGCAGTGTGGTCAGCCATGTACGCCTGGGAGAGGAAATTCATTCACCGCTGATCCCGGCACACACTGCCGATGTGATCATTGGTTTTGAACCTGCAGAGGCTGTCAGAACATTGCCTTACTTAAAAAAAGACGGCATGGTGATCGTCAGCAATAAAGCCATTAAACCGGTAACCGCCTCCCTTTCCGATTCGGATTACAGCGGGGAAGAAATGCTCGGTTATTTAAAGGAAAGGGTTTCACGCCTTGAAATTGTTGATACCGATAAAATCTGCAAGCTATGCGGAAGCGCCAAGGTCATCAATGTGGCCCTGTTGGGGGTCGCAGCGACCAGCGGTATTTTAGGCATCAGTCTGGAAGAAATGGAAAGCATCATTCGGAATACCCTGCCTGAAAAATATATCAAGCTGAACCTTCATGCCCTGATTGAGGGGGCAAAGGTGATTTTGCCGTTCTAAAGGCTGTAGCGCCTGGAGTGATGTTTCATGCGCCCTCAAAAAAATCCGTCCGGGATTTTATTTGGGACCAATTGCCAGCCCCTTTAATTTCAAGACTT
>DOHN01000202.1:56683-73689 GCA_003535195.1 Ruminiclostridium sp. | reverse complement strand
CTCCGCAATCCTGCTCCGCTTACACACTTTAATATCACTCACGGCACCAGGTTCCGAATCGAAGAAAATTAGTTTGTACTTGCATAAAAATAGTCACTGTGATACAATACCAATCGGCACTTTTTAGTGTTGCATGAGAGTTAAACTAGTTTCTTATAAACGAAACAAGTCATTTTAAGCGAGGTGAAAACCATGCAGGAAGGTATCCATCCAAACTACGGAAAAGCAACGGTTCGTTGTGCTTGCGGCGCAACTTTCGAGACTGGCTCAACAAAAAGCGATTTACGCGTAGAAATTTGTTCCCAGTGCCATCCTTTCTTTACAGGAAAGCAGAAGCTTGTTGACACCGGCGGCCGTGTTGATAAGTTTAAGAAGAAATATGGTATGAAATAAGGATCTCAGTTTATAAAAAATGAGAACCCTGTTACTTACGTGATAAGAAGACGATCTTGTGCGTAAGACTTATTGGTTTGCATATCGGAACCGGGTTTTACCCGGTTTTTTTCTTTTGATTTCAATAAGCGTATTTGCTGTTTTATTATACGAAATCAATTTCTCCATATACTATTTGCCATAAAGGAGAAAAAATGTAATGGGTAAAATTAAAGTATCATGGCGCCCGTATTTGGTTATTTCACTGGGCTGCTTTATTGTTACTTTCGCAATGAATTTTTTTCTCATCCCGTATAAGCTTGCGCCCGGCGGAGTTTCCGGATTATCCACCGTAATTTACTATCTGGGTGGCGGCCGTGTTTCGGTAGGTCTTTTGATGCTGATCATCAATGTCCCCCTTTTTTTAACGGGTTATAAAAGCTGAGGCAGGCTTTTTCTGATCAGGTCTATTTTTGGGGCGGTCCTGTTATCGGTGATGATTGATGGGACGGCACATTTTTTTGACTGGCTCGTGAAAGAATATTTTGTCAAATTTGATGCGTCCATGGCTACACCTGATCTGCTGCTGAATTCCGTTGTAGGCGGATTGATCATGGGATTCGGCTTGGGTATCGTACTGAAGGAGGATGCCACTACGGGAGGCACCGATCTTGCGGCTGCTGTGCTGAAAAAAGCCTTCCCGAAATTTTCAATGGGCCAGCATCTTCTTATTTTGGACGGCTGCGTGATTCTTTTTGCCACAGTGGCCTTCAGAAGCGTTAAGCTGGGCCTCTATGCCGCGCTCAGCCTCTATATTTCATCCAAGACCATTGATGCCTATCTGGAAGGCATTAAATTTTCCAGAGGGCTTTTGATTATTTCTGAGCATTCGGAAGAGATTGCAGGCCGCCTTCTCCATGATGTGGACAGGGGTGTAACCGGATTAAAAGGCGTCGGCATGTACAGCGGAAGAGATAAAACAGTGCTCCTGTCGGTGGTAAAGCGTGAAGAGATCCCCATGGTAAAAGACATTGTAAAGGATATTGATCCGAGTGCATTCATCTTGCTGATGGATGTGCGGGAGGTTTTAGGGGAAGGCTTTCAGCCTCTTCATCCGACTGAAGGAAATAAAATTAATACCTCAAATTAAGCGGCTGCGGTTTACTATTTCAATAAACTGGTATATACTTTGCAATGACAGCTTAGCTCGGCTATAAAGACATGAATCAGCATATCAGCAATAAATTAAAGGAGAGTTCAAGATGGATGGTAAGACCAAATTGGAACTTCAAATGACCGCAACAAAAATCAGAAAAGGTATCATTACAGCAGTTGCGTCTGCAGGAAGCGGTCACCCCGGAGGATCTTTATCCGGAGCAGATATAATGACATATCTCTACTTTAAGGAATTGAGGGTGGATCCTAAGAATCCAAAGGATCCCAACCGTGACCGGTTTGTCCTTTCAAAAGGTCACTGCACTCCCGGCCTTTATTCTACACTTGCTTACAGAGGCTTTTTCCCGGTTGAGGATCTCACAGAGTTCAGGCAGGTCGACAGTTATCTAGAAGGACATCCCAATATGGACAAGGTGCCCGGCGTGGATATGTCCACAGGTTCTTTGGGCCAGGGAATTTCAGCAGCGGTGGGTATGGCGCTGGCCGGAAAGCTGGACTCAAAAGAATACAGGGTCTTTTCACTGCTTGGAGATGGCGAGCTGGAGGAAGGGCAGGTATGGGAAGCAGCGATGGCTGCAGCTCATTACAAGCTTGACAACCTCACCGCCTTTGTGGATTATAACGGCCTTCAGATCGACGGCAATATTACCGACGTTATGAACCCGGAGCCCATAGCGGATAAATTCCGTGCTTTCGGCTGGAATGTCATAGATATCAACGCCCATGATTTTGATGAAATAGAAAAGGGAATAGAGGGGGCAAAAGCCGTAAAAGGTAAACCTACAGCAATTATTGCCCATTCTGTAAAAGGGAAGGGCGTGTCCTTTATGGAAAATGACCCATCATGGCATGGCAGCGCTCCTAAAAAAGAACAAGCGGAGCAGGCCATTGCCGAGCTTGACGCATATCTTGCGGCCCTATCCTGACAACCTGAATTTCAGAAACAGCTTAAATATGATAAGCGCTAAATCATTGATATAAAATCATGGAGGTATTTGCCATGTCTCAGAAAATAGCTACACGTACAGCCTATGGAGCAGCCTTGGCTGAAATTGGAGGAAACCCGAATATTGTCGTTTTAGATGCCGATCTTTCCAAATCAACCAAAACCGATACATTTAAAAAGAAATATCCGGAACGGCACATTAATGTCGGCATTGCCGAAAGCAATATGATGTCCATCGCGGCAGGCCTTGCAGCTTGCGGCAAGACTGTTTTTGCCAGCACATTTGCCATATTTGCTTCGGGCAGGGCATATGATCAGGTCAGAAACTCTATTGGCTATCCCCATTTGAATGTTAAAATAGGAGCTACCCATGCCGGTATAACCGTCGGTGAGGATGGCGCTTCCCATCAGGCGCTGGAGGATATCGCCCTGATGCGTGCAATTCCCGGCATGACCGTAATTTCCCCTGCCGATGCAGTTTCGACAGGAGCTCTGGTCAAGCTTGCCGCAGAAATGGTCGGACCTGTTTATTTAAGATTGGGCCGCCTGGATGTGCCGGTTCTTTATGAGGAGAATACTAAATTCGAAATCGGCAAGGGCCTTACCATTAAAGACGGCAAGAATATTACTCTGATCGCCACAGGATTTATGGTCCAGCAGGCTCTTGAGGCCGCCGAAAGGCTGAAAGCGGAGGGGATTTCCGCAAGGGTGATAGATCTCCATACCATTAAGCCCATTGATACTGAAATCATCGTCAAGGCTGCCAGAGAGACGGGCGCCATTATTACCTGCGAGGAGCATAATATTATGGGCGGTCTTGGAAGCGCAGTATCCGAGGTTGTGGTCAGAAACGCACCCGTTCCTATGGACTTTGTCGGTGTGGAAGACCAGTTCGGAAAGTCAGGGAAGCCTCAGGATCTCATTGTGAAATATGGCCTGACCCCTGAAAAGATTGTTGAAAAGGCTAAAGCCCTGTTAAAAAGAAAAAAATAACAGCCGGAATAGAAGATGCCGGGAAAGATTTCCCGGCATTTTTTAGTATTCCTTTACGAGCCGGGCCCTGAGATAGCCCCGGTCGGTCTCGATGGCTTCCACGAAGAAGCCGCGGCTGTAATAGAAGCGAACGAGTGCTCCATGCCTGGAATCTGTATGGAGTGTAACTTTTTTGACGCCCTTATGGCGGAGATATTTATCGGCTACATGCATCAAAGACTTGCCAACGCCTATATTGCGGTTGTGATTGTCCACGGCAAACCGGCTTAAATAAGCTTGGTCCCCATGGATATCCAGCCTTAGGGTGCCGACAATACAGCCGTCAATGAGCGCCACGTGCACGGCTTTAGACTCTATTTCCCCGCGGATGTCGTCCACCGTCTCAAAGAGTGCCTCCAGCTTATCCAAACCGGTAATTTTTGCATATTCCTTAAAGGCGGACTGGAGAATTGCATAAACAGCAGGCGCGTCCTCGACGGATGCGCGCCTGATCATAAACGTATAATTCATATTCTCACCCCAGCAGTTTTACAAGAACGGCCTTTTGAGCATGCAGCCTGTTTTCGGCTTCATCGAAAACAGCCGATTGAGGTCCGTCAATAACGCCGGCGGATACTTCGAAGCCCCTGTAGGCCGGGAGACAGTGCATGAATATGGCATTGCTTTTTGCAATCTTCATCAGCTTATCATTGACCTGATAGGGCATGAAACTTTCAATCCGCTTTTCCTTTTCGGCTTCCATGCCCATGCTGACCCAGGTGTCCGTATAGATGACATCAGCGTCCTTCACGGCTTCATAGGGGTCGTTGGTAATCAGCACGGAAGCATTTGTCTGAACAGCGGCTTCCTTTGCATGCCGGACGGAAAATTCATCACATTCATAGTTTTTGGGAGTGGCAACGGATATGTGCATGCCCACCTTGGCACAGCCGATCAGAAGAGAATTGGCAACATTGTTTCCGTCTCCCACATAGGCCAGCTTGATTCCTTGGAGCTTTCCCTTATATTCTTTAATGGTTTGAAGATCGGCCAAAATCTGACACGGATGCTGGCTGTCTGTGAGTCCGTTTATAACGGGAATGGTGCCATATTGTGAAAAATCTACGACATCGCTGTGCTTATAGGTTCTGATCATAATCCCGTCTATATACCGTGACAATGTTTTAGCTGTATCGGATACGGTTTCACCACGGCCCAGCTGAATGTCGCTGGAGCTTAAAAACATTGAATTTCCGCCCAGCTGGTACATGCCCACCTCAAAAGAAACTCTGGTGCGAGTGGAAGATTTGGCAAATATAAGACCCAGGGTTTTGTTCTTCAGCAAATGGTTATGTCGAATGCCGTTTTTGCTTTCATATTTCAATTTTTCGGCCAGCTTCAGGGTTTCCTGTATTTCCTGGCCGGACCAGTCGCTTAAACAAATCAGATGTTTCATGATATCACCGCTTTCAATGAATATATGTATGATTATACATATAGATGTATAAAAATGCAATACACTTTTCAATTATTTTATTGTTATTGTTATCATTAGAAGACAATCCTCGTATGATGTAGCAGGAATTCCGCATCAGGAGTTATGATGAATATAGGAATGATCGTTCCTTCCAGGACCGGGGCAGCCTCCGGAATGCTGCTTAAGGTCTATTCCACGGTGAGGTCTTTCTTTTTTCATTCCATTTTTATAGAGACCCACCGTATTGGGCTCATGGAAGGACTGAACCTGACGATATGTTCGATTCCACTGCAGAATGGGGAGGAATTGGACAATATGGCTGCCAGGAGAAAATTAAAGCTTAAGCTGGACAGGATCTTTGAGGAGGAGGGAGCATGGCCTGTCCTGGAGCATCCTAAATTAAAGGGTCTTTATGATCCCAATGAATTCCCTTTTGAGAAAGCTCTGGCCGAGGCAGCATCTAACCGCTTTCTTGAAACGATAAAGCTGGTCCATGGCATAGGAAATTTAAGTTCCAGAGAGATTACGATAACCGGGGGCTCGATTTATTTGGAAAATGCTATCAGCAAACTTATCACAAAAGTCAAAGCCATGAATATCCTGCTTCCGGAAGGAAGCCGTCCCCCCGATGAAGCAGAGGAGGCTTTTGCCGAAACCGGAATCCCTGTGCATATTACCAATGACCCGGAGGTTTTGAATAGGTCCGCGCTATGGATTCGGTTTCCCCTTGACCATCATAGTTTTGATGCTCTGCCTGAAAGATTTGACGGAATTATTTTAGACTTTGGAAATATGAAAATCATTGATACGAAAAACAAGAAAATATTCAATATTCTCTTAGAATTTTCGGACAGAATCAAGAGAAGACTAGGACATAATATTTTGAAGTCATGGGAGGAAGGAGTTCTTGAGGGTGTCATTCTCACAATGGGGGCAAAGGCCTGGGATATAACCTGCACAGAAGCTTCATTAAAGCTTGGAATGAGGCTTTCTTTTAAATCTTGACATCTAAAAAACAGTACACTATAATGTATGCTAATGCTAATTAGGTATCATTGTCAACAAAGGCAACCAATACTAAAAAGGGGAGAAAAAAATGGGTAATAAAGAAGTTCTTCTTACTTACGAAGGTCTGAAAAAACTTGAAGAGGAGCTCGAATTCCTTAAAGGCGAAAAAAGAAAAGAGATAGCAGACAGAATTAAACAGGCATTAGCCTTCGGAGATATTTCCGAGAACTCGGAATATGATGATGCTAAAAATGAGCAGGCTCAAAATGAAGCCCGCATTATGCAGCTTGATGCCATGCTTAAGAATGCAGCTGTTATTGATGAAGATGATGTGGATACCAAGGTTGTAAACCTGGGCACAAAAGTCAAAATTTTGGAGCCTAAATCAAAGGACGAATTTGAATATCAGATTGTAGGTTCTACAGAGGCCGATCCTATGGCTTCCAGAATTTCCAACGAATCTCCTGTAGGAAGGGCTCTGTTGGGTCATAAAGTTGGCGATACAGTGGAGATCGATGTCCCCGGAGGGAAGATTAAGTATAAGATCATCGACATCCGTAAGTAAATATCCTTGTTTGTGATATTAAAATCATGTATAATAATTTGATACAATAACAGTTTACATATTATTCATGTAGACTGTTTTTTTTCAGTTTTTAGCTAGAACTCTTTAGGAGGATATAAAATGTCTGAAATCATTGAAAACACAAATGAACAACTGGATTTAAACGAGATTCTCATGGTGAGGCGGAATAAATTGGCCGAGCTTCAGCAGGCAGATGCCGATCCTTTTAAAATTGTAAAATATGATGTGACCGACAGCACCCAATCCATTATAAATGATTTTGAGCATTATGAGGGCAAACAGGTTTCCCTTGCCGGAAGGCTCATGAGCAAGCGCGGCATGGGCAAATCCACCTTTTGCGACTTGCAGGACAGGGATGGCAGAATCCAGCTTTATGTGAGGATCAACGATGTGGGCGCGGAGCCCTATGAAAACTTTAAAAAGCTGGATTTAGGCGATATTATCGGCGTCACCGGTTTTGTCTTTAAAACCCGCATGGGGGAGATTTCCATCCACGCAGAATCTTATACGCTGCTTTCCAAATCCTTAAGACCGCTGCCCGAGAAATTTCATGGCCTGAAGGACCAGGATATACGCTATCGCCAGCGCTATCTTGACCTTATCGTGAACCCGGAAGTGAGAAAAACCTTTATTGTAAGAAGCCGCATTATTTCCGCCATCCGCCGGTTCCTCGACGAAAGGGACTTTTTGGAGGTTGAAACTCCGATTTTGAATACCATTGCGGGCGGAGCGGCAGCAAGGCCCTTTATCACGCACCATAATACGCTGGATATGGAAATGTATCTAAGAATTGCCCCGGAGCTCTATTTAAAGCGCCTGATCGTCGGCGGCCTGGAGCGGGTATATGAGCTTGGACGCATGTTCCGCAATGAAGGCATGGATATCAAGCATAATCCCGAATTTACCATGATGGAGGTCTATCAGGCTTATACCGATTATCACGGCATGATGGAGCTGGCTGAAAATATGGTTTCATCCGTCGCCCAGGAGGTTTTAGGCACCATGAAGGCAGTCATACCAGGGACAGGAGATCGATTTGACGCCTCCATGGATCAGGCTTACCATGCTTGACGCGGTCTATAAGTATGCGGGCGTGGACTTTAAAACCATCAAAACAGATGAAGAAGCCAGGGAAGCGGCACGCAAAAAGGGCCTTACCGTAGAAGGCAGCCCTGTGAAAGGCGAAATTTTGAGCCTTCTGTTCGAAGAATTTGCAGAGCCTAATTTAATACAGCCTACATTTATTATAGATTATCCCGTTGAAGTATCTCCGCTTACCAAACGCAAGCCGGATCAGCCTGAATTGACCGAGCGATTTGAGATTTTTATGACGGGCCGTGAATTTGGCAATGCCTACTCGGAGCTCAATGACCCCGTTGATCAGAAAGAGCGGTTCTTAGCTCAGGTAAAGAAAAGAGAAGCCGGGGATGAAGAGGCTAATATGATGGATGAAGATTATGTCCTTGCCCTGGAATACGGGCTTCCGCCGACGGGAGGTCTGGGTGTCGGCATTGACCGTCTCATCATGTTGTTTACAGATTCCTACTCCATCAGGGATGTGCTTTTATTCCCGACTATGAAGCCAAAGGAAAAGGATTAACAGGAAACAGTTCAATTATAGAGAAGAATTTTTTATTAATTTTTGCCGGGAGGGATCAAAATGTTTGAGTTGAGTGTGGAAAACACCGGAGGCCATGTCATTCATCTTAAGGGTGAGATCGATATTTATTCGGCTTCCGATTTCAAGGAAAGACTCTACAACAGCATAGGCGAGGGAGGCCAGGACGTTATTTTGGACTGCAGTGATTTATCCTATATAGACAGCATGGGCCTTGGTATCCTCGTAGGGGCCCTGAAAAGGATCAAGCAGCAGAATCATGATATTGTGATCAAAAATCCCAAGAGTACGGTGCGGAAGCTGTTTAGAATTACAGGACTGGATAAGGTGTTTATCATGGAGGAGGCCGGAGCATGAAAATGTCTGATACCGTATCGGTCTTAATTCCTTTAAAGGCTGAATATGTAAGTGTTACCAGACTTACTGCCTCGGGCATTGCCAGCCATATGGGCTTTGACTTTGATACCATTGAAGATATCAAGGTTGCGCTGTCGGAGGTTCTGAGCAAGATCATTGAAAAGCGGCTTTCGGAGGAGAGAATCACCATAGAGTTTACCAATACCGGCGACGGACTTTCAATTGCTTTCATCCTTGCGAATCAAACAGGCTTAAACCTTTTTGATGGTGAAAATGATAACTTTGCCCTGGCCATTATTCAGTCCCTCATGGATGAAGTCGATTTCAATCAAAATGAAAACATTGTTATGACCATGACTAAAAAGCTCGGAAAGGCAGTTTGAAATGAGCGAGAGACCAGAGGCTCCAGGGAATGGCGAGCTATCTGAAAGAGAGTTATTTGAAGCATATTACAAGAATCGCGATGTGACCGTAAGAAATCAGATTGTGACCCGGTATATCTATCTTGCCGAAATCATTTCAAAGAAATTTCTCAATCGCGGAGTGGAATTGGATGACATATACCAGGTTGCATGCGTGGCCCTCATTAATGCAGTGGAACGGTTTAATACCTCCGAGGATGTGAAGTTCGTCAGTTTTGCCACGCCGACTATTATCGGTGAAATTAAGCGCTATTTCCGGGACAAAGCATCGGTAATTCGGATACCGAGGCGTATTTATGAGGTCTATCAAAAGGTGAATCAGGCCCGGGAATATCTGATGCAGGAACAGAAAAGGGTGCCGAGGATCGATGAGATTGCGGAATATCTGAACATGAAGGAAGAGACGATCCTTGAAATCGTAGAATCCTGGAATGTATATAATATCCAGTCCTTTGATCAGGCCGTTTTTGAAGAGGATGACCTGGAGCTTCACGAAACCATCGGTGAGGAAGATACTACTTTTGAGAAAATAAACAACCGTGATTTCCTGGAGAAGGCCATTGAAAATTTTAGTCCGGACGAGAAGCGATTTATTAAGCTCCGCTATTTTGAAAATAAAACCCAGAAGGAGATCGCAAAAACTTTTCATGTATCACAAATGTACATATCCCGTTTAGAAAAAAGAACTTTGGAAAAATTTCGGATGATTTTGAAAAAGTAAAGTGGGTATATATTTAAAGTGACGAATGAATGCCCTTTCAAACGGAGTGTAAGAGTAGCAGTGAATACCGATAATTGCCAGGCAAAAAGAATATATCATGACCTCATCAATAGTGACGCCTGTGAGGTCTGTCGGGAAGTAAAGAATATTCTGGACCGGATTCAGCTTATATCCAATTTGGATGCAGAACAGATTTTTGATATCAGGGTCATACTGTGCGAGCTGCTTCAAAATGCTATTGAGCATGGAAATGAATGCGATCTTGCCAAAAAGATTTATGTGGATGTCTGGTTTCAGGAAAATAACGATTTGCTGGGCATTACCGTAAAAGATCAGGGCTGCGGCTTTAATACGCTAAAGGCCATGAATTTTTCGTTTACTTCCGCTTCCGGGTTTGACCCGGCCAATATTAACGAATCGGGAAGAGGCCTGTTTATTGTGCAGAATCTGTGCGATTTTATGGAGTTCAACACAATGGGCAATGCCATTACCGTCAAAAAGAAATTAAATAGTATCAAAAAGTAAATCTTTAGTTTGGATTGGCAATAATATAATTGGTGTTTAAAGGTAAGGGAAGGGCAAACTCTTCCCTTTTCAATTTTTTCACTCTATGCTATAATAAACTTATTGCATAAAGATGAACAGACCCGCTGTGATCCCGGTAAACGGAGTTGGAATACAGCTTTGATAAGTATAGAAAGTGACAGAGCAAAATTTTATGGCAGAATCATATAGTAGCCAGCAAGGAGATGAAAAAAGAATGATGAAATGTTCTATCTGCAAAGAAAATGTTGCAGTTATTTTTATAACCCGTGTTATAGATGGAAAAACTGAGCCCATGGGGCTTTGCATGTCCTGCGCCCAAAAACAGGGACTGGCCCCGCTTCAGCATATGATGGCCCAATCGGGCATGACCCCTGAGGATATGGAGAATCTTAACAACCAAATGGCCGAAATGTTTGGCAATATGGGTATGGATGACTTTGTGCAGACCTTGCCCTTAGATATGGCCCAGCCTGAGAAAAAGCAGACCCCTGAGGAATCAACGAATTCCATGATTAAATTTTTAAATAATGCTTTTTCGGGCTTTGGCCCCGGGAGTGGTTCAGGCAATGAAAAGCTCGGTAATCAGACCAAAAATGAAGCGCCGAAACAGCCTGTAAAATCATCCCGGAAGAACCTGAATACATTTGGCGCCAATTTGAATGAGAAAGCACAAGCCGGGGCGATAGACCGCGTCATTGGCCGTGATAAGGAAATTGAACGAGTAGTGCAGATCCTGAATAGAAGGACCAAGAACAATCCCATTTTGTTAGGCGAGCCGGGCGTTGGAAAAACTGCTATAGCAGAGGGCCTGGCTCTCCGAATCGTGGAGCAGAAGGTGCCTGTAAAGCTTTTGGACAAGGAGATCTATTTGCTGGACCTTGCGGCCATTGTTGCGGGCACTCAGTTCAGAGGCCAGTTTGAAGCCAGAATGAAGGCCATTATTGACGAGGCGAAGGCTCAGAAGAATATCATATTAGTCATTGATGAGGTCCATAATATTGTGGGCGCAGGCGAAGCCGAGGGCGGGGCTATGAATGCCGCCAATATACTGAAGCCTGCTTTAGCCCGGGGCGATGTACAGATTATCGGCGCTACAACCCTGGAGGACTACCGCAAGCATATCGAAAAGGATACGGCGCTGGAAAGAAGGTTTCAGCCCGTTATAGTCAACGAACCCACAATCGGGGAAAGCATAGAGATTTTAACGGGTATCCGCCAGTACTATGAGGATTTCCACCAGGTCCGTTTTTCGGACGAGGTCATCGAGGCCGCAGTCAAAATGTCGGCACGGTATATTCATGACCGGTTTTTGCCCGATAAGGCCATTGATTTGGTGGATGAAGCCTGCGCCATGGTCAATTCGAAGAATCAGGCCCCGGTGCAGTTAGAAGAGCTTAAAACTGAGCTGAAAAATATACAGGAGCTGAAGGAACAGGCCGCTTTAACCGATAATTACCAGTTGGCCGCCGACTATAAGGTGGAGGAATGCCAGCTGCAGGAGCAAATTAAAGAGCTTGAAAAAGATATCGGCACACTGGATGTCACCGTCGATGATATTGCGTCGGTGGTGGAGAACTGGACGGGAATTCCTGTACAGCGGATATCCGAAACGGAAGCCGCAAAGCTTTTGGAAATCGAAGAACGCCTTCACGAGCGGGTTGTAGGTCAGGATAAAGGAGTCACAAGCCTTGCCCGGGCCATCCGCCGGACCAGGTCCGATTTCAGGAAGAAGAAAAGGCCGCCCAGCTTTATTTTCGTGGGCCCGACGGGTGTTGGTAAAACCGAGCTTGCCAGGGCATTGGCGCAGGAGCTTTTTGGGAACGAAGAGGCCATGATCCGGCTGGATATGTCCGAATATATGGAGAAGCACACCGTTTCGAAGCTCATAGGCGCTCCTCCCGGCTATGTCGGATTTGACCAGGGAGGAACACTGACCGATAAGGTCAGAAGAAAGCCCTACTCGGTCCTTTTGCTGGATGAAATTGAGAAGGCCCATCCCGATGTTTACAACATGCTTCTGCAAATTATGGAGGATGGTCGTCTTACCGACAGCACGGGCAGAACGGTGAGCTTTGAAAACACAATTATCATTATGACCTCCAATGCCGGGACCTCCCTTCGGGGCAATGGCATAGGCTTTAACAAGGATGGTTACGAAGCTCTGGAAAAGAAGGTCAATGACGCTGTCAGAGAAATATTCAGACCGGAATTTTTAAACCGTGTCGATGAAGTCATTGTCTTTGAGGAATTGACCCGGGAGCAGCTGTCTCAAATCCTCGAGATCATGCTCAGGCAGGTCAGTCAGGATGTGGAAGAGAAGGGGATGGCCATTTTCTTTGATGACGCGGCTAAAACCTTCTTAATGGAGAAGGGCTTTGATGCCAAATTCGGTGCAAGACCCTTAAGAAAAACCATTCAGCGCCATATTGAAGATGAGCTTGCAGAGTTGTTCCTTTCGGGCAAAATCAAGGAAGGAAGCTCCATTGAGGTTACGGCAGAGGACGGAAAAATTGTGATGCACATTGCACAATTACCCGTTTAAAAGATCGCTTACAATAATTTCAAAAATATAACTAAAGAATAAAAACCCCGCATTGATGAAACCCTAAAACAAGATTATCATGCGGGGTGTTTTTATGGAAAAAATAGTTCATCGATTTAAAAATCCGATTCTTTTCATTATTGCAGGTATTGTAGTGGTTGCTGCTTTGGCCGCAGGCATCTATTTTTTGTTCTTCGACAAGGATGATGAGCCGAACCGCGGAACATACGTATTTGTTCAGCCGGGGAGGTGGGACTTATGAAAAAGCCCATCAGCAAGCATGAATATCAGAAAATGGTCGATAAGAAGGCTCCTGGCTCGCATATTGCAAGAAATATTTTTGCAGCTTTTATAACCGGCGGTATTATATGTTCCATAGGCCAGGTAGTGCTGATGATTGCTGAAAACTTCGGGGCAGACAAGGATACGGCTGCAGCTGTTACCAGCATCACCATGATCTTTTTAGGCGCTTTTCTGACCGGCATCAATGTCTATGATGAAATCGCAAAATTTGGGGGAGCGGGGGCCTCGGTGCCCATTACCGGATTTTCCAACTCTATTGTATCCCCTGCCATGGAATTTAAAAAGGAAGGCTATATTATGGGCGTCGGTGCAAAGATGTTTCTGATTGCCGGACCTGTTCTGGTTTACGGAATTTTTGCATCGGTCGTTGCAGGTCTTCTCTATTTTATCTGGAAGCAGGTGGTGTAGTTGGCCAAAAGATTAGGAAGTCAAACCGTGGTATTTGACAAGCAGCCCATTATCCTAAGCGGAGCGGCCATTGTCGGAAAGAAGGAGGGCGACGGCCCCCTGGCCAGGTATTTTGATGATGTTGTAGATGATGAGTATGCCGGTGAGAAAACCTTTGAGGCGGCAGAATCACGTATTTTGAAGGACACATTCAGCAAGGCCCTGGAGAAAAGCGGCAAGGCGGCTGCCGATATCAATGTCATCCTGGCAGGGGATCTGTTAAATCAGTCCACTGCAGCCAGCTATGCATTCCGGGATGCCAATACACCTTTTATAGGACTGTTCGGCGCATGCTCCACCATGAGCGAGTCTTTGACCATCGGCTCCATGCTCATTGACGGAGGCTCGGCCGATTATGCGGTGTGTGCGGCATCCAGTCATTTCTGTTCTGCCGAAAGACAATTCCGGTTTCCCCTTGAATACGGTTCGCAAAGAACACCGACGGCCCAGTGGACTGTTACCGGATCCGGAGCTGTTATTCTGGGCAAGGACGGCCAGGGGCCGAGAATTGTTTGTGCCACGCCCGGCAAAATTATTGATCAGGGCATCAAGGATGCCAACAATATGGGTGCGGCCATGGCGCCGGCAGCCTGTGATACCATTACCAGCCATCTTAAGGATCTGGGAAGATCCGCCGACGACTATGATCTCATATTGACCGGCGATCTGGGCAGTTTCGGAAGCTCTATGCTCAACGATCTCATGATCAAAAATGGAATAGATATGAAGAACAAGCATAAGGACTGCGGCACCTTGATCTTTGATCTTGAAAAGCAGGGGGTGAACTGCGGAGGAAGCGGGTGCGGATGCAGTGCTGCTGTCTTTTCCACCTATATTATGAATCAATTCAGACAGGGCGCTTTGAAGCGTATTTTATTTATTGCTACAGGTGCATTAATGAGCCCGACCAGGAGTCAGCAAGGGGAGAGCATCCCGGGTGTTGCCCATGCTGTCTGCATAGAGGCTTAATTTTAGGAGGAATCGATCATGGCGGACATTTTAAAAGCCTTTTTGTTAGGCGGAATCATATGTGTTATCGGGCAATTGCTTATCGACCTTACCAAGATTACTCCGGCCAGAATCATGGTGGTATTCGTGGTCTTGGGTGTTATTCTCGGTCTTTTCGGCCTCTACCAGCCGCTGGTGGAATGGGGAAGCGCCGGGGCCTCGGTGCCCCTTACCGGCTTTGGCAATACGCTAGCAAAGGGGGTTATTAAGGAAATCAATGAAAAGGGTTTTCTGGGTGTATTTACCGGCGGTGTTAAGGCTGCGGCGGCAGGAATTACGGCGGCTGTAACTTTTGGATATATTATGGCCATTGCTTCAAAACCAAAGGTTAAAAAGTAACGTCTAATATGATAGAATAAATGTTGTCATTATGAGATGACAAAGTTCCCGCCGACCTGCCAGCAATCTTTAATTGGCGTAAGTTAGCGCTTTTTGAAGTCACCACGATTTAGCTAGCGGACGGGGCTTTTATTGTGCAAAGGAGAAAACATCATGAAGCAAAAGCCGGAAAACAAAAGAAGAAATGCTTTTATAGTCACAGCCGTTATTCTTACCGTTATTACTTTAACCGTTGTGGCGGCACTTTTATCTCAAAAAGGTCCTGAACTAAATAATACCCCAACCCCCATGCCAACGTCTACGTCTACGGAAACGCCCTCCATGGAGCCTGCTGAAACCCCTGGACCCACTCCTGATGCGAGTCCCGGCGCAACCGCACCGGATTCACCCAGTCCTGCTCCATCCGCCGGCCCGGAGGGCCAGGACAGGCGCAGCAGCCGGAAGCTGGATGTTCCCGTCAAGGCGCTGTATTTGAATTATACTTCGGTGAGGAACAATCTCGATCACTATATCAAGCTTGCCAATGAAACAGAGATCAACGCCTATGTCATAGACATTAAAAATGATGCGGGGCAGCTGATGTATGATTCCGAGCTGAAGATGGTCAATGATGCAAAGGCCGATACACCCGGCTTCGACATACGGGAAGTAACCAAAAAGCTTCATGATAACAATATCATCGTCATTGCCAGAATGGTGACATTCAAGGATTCAACCATCACAAAGGCCCATCCTGATATGGCTATCAAGACAGCATCAGGCGCTGTCTTCAACAATAAATCCATGTGGCTGGATGCGACTAAACAGGAAGCCAGGGACTATATTGTCAGCATCGCCAAGGAAGCTGTTCAATTCGGTTTTGATGAAATACAATTCGATTACATCCGTTTTCCCGAAACCAGCCTTTATGATTACAAGCTGGACTTGAAGCCGGACCAGACCCGAAGCGATGTTATTGAAGAATTTATCCGCTATGCCCGCAACAGCCTTCCCGAGGATACCATTTTATCCGCCGATGTATTTGGTATGCCTCTAATTTCTACCAAGGACTATGGCGAAATAGGGCAGACCCTTGAAACCATCGGTGCGAGCCTGGATTATATTTGCCCTATGATTTATCCGTCCCACTTTGCCAATAATGCTTCCAAAGGCTCCATGGCCAATGGCGTAGGGCAGAGAATCAACGGGGTGCTCTTTACCCATCCTGATCTAAAGCCTTATGAGGTCGTCTATAATACGCTTCTGGTAGGAAAGGACCGCATTGATAAGAAAGAGGGCTATAACCTCAATGTACGATCCTATATCCAAGGCTTTACGGCAAGCTACCTCCCTAAAGGCTACTGGATGGAGTATGGAGTTTCAGCCTACAAGCAGCAGATTAAGGCCGTATATGATGCCGGATATACGGAGTGGATTTTCTGGAATGCTCCTAATGATTATATTGAGGCTGCTTTCGGTCCGGAATCCTAAAAAAAGAAAACAAGTATGGGAAAACAGAAAAGTTGAATATAATTAAAAGTATATTAAAATTTTGTCTTCGGAGGAAAATATGAATTTGATTGAAGCCATTATACTGGGCGTTGTGCAAGGCCTTACAGAATTTCTGCCTGTAAGCAGCTCCGGTCATCTTGTGATGGTCCAGAAGCTTTTGGGAATAGATGATTCGGCAATAATGACCTTTTATATAGCCCTTCATGTAGCGACATTGTTTGCGGTTGTATTTGTTTACTGGAAAAAAATCCTTGAAATGATCAGACACCCCTTTTCAAAATTGCCTGTGCAGATCGTTGTGGCTACCATTCCTGCCGTCATACTCACAGTGCTTTTTAGCGATTTTATTGAGAGTACATATGTGAGCTCGGCCATTTTAGGCCCCGGCTTTATTTTTACCGGTCTGGCCCTTATTTTTTCAGAGAAGGTCGGCAATGGAAAAAAGAACCTAAAGGATCTCAAAACCAGTGATTCCCTCCTTATCGGCCTGGGTCAGGGTATTGCCCTTTTGCCTTCGGTTTCCCGTTCCGGGATGACCATTACCACCGCACTGGCCCTGGGTCTGGAAAGAGGCTTTGCGGCGGACTTTTCCTTTTTGATGTCCATACCGCCTATTTTAGGCGGCGCCCTATTGGATAGCCTGGATATTGTGCAGGGCGGATCGGCAGGCTTTCA
>DOHN01000202.1:54432-56557 GCA_003535195.1 Ruminiclostridium sp. | reverse complement strand
GGCAGGCTTTCAGAGCATCGGTCTGCTAAACCTGCTGGCGGGCATGCTTGCAGCTGGAATCACCGGATTTTTCGCCGTCAAGCTGATGCTTACGGCTATTAAGAAAATGAAATTAAAATATTTTGCTTATTATGTCATTGCTCTTGGTACTTTTATTATTATCAGCCGGCTTTTCTTCCCGGAAGCGGTTGGCTGGCTCTTATAGACAGGTGAGATGAATGAAAGAAACGATTATACTGGGCATAGAATCTAGCTGTGACGAGACCTCGGCAGCCGTTGTTGTGGGTGGCCGCAGAGTTTTATCCGATGTCATAGCGTCGCAGATCGACCTTCATAAGGAATATGGCGGAGTGGTCCCTGAAATTGCGTCTCGGAAGCATGTGGAACTGATCATACCCGTCATTGACTCCGCACTGAAGGAAGCCAAAATTTCTCTTGAGGATGTGGACGGCATCGCCGTCACCTACGGCCCCGGCCTTGTGGGGGCGCTGCTGGTAGGAGTTTCCGCGGCAAAAGCCATAGCCGCGGCAATGGACAAGCCCCTTGTTAAAGTGCACCATATTGAAGGCCATATTGCCGCCAATTATATCACCCATACGGATTTGAAACCGCCCTATATCTGTCTGGTTGTCTCGGGCGGGCATAGTCATATTGTGCATGTCCGAGACTATCTGGATTTTGATGTTCTGGGCAGAACCAGAGATGATGCGGCGGGGGAGGCCTTTGACAAGATCTCAAGGGTGCTGGGCCTTGGTTATCCGGGTGGTCCTGCCATTGATAAACAGGCCCGGAATGGCAATCCTGATGCCTATCATTTTCCCAGGGTGCGGTTTGATGACGGTTCGCTGGATTTTTCCTTTTCCGGGCTTAAGACAGCCGTAATCAACCATGTGAACCAGGCCAGACAAAAAGGAGAGGAGCTTCCCATACCCGATATTTGTGCATCCTTCCAGCAGGCCGTGGTGGATGTTCTGGTGGATCATACCGTAGAAGCTGCAAAAAATTCCGGCGTTCAAACCATATGCCTGGCCGGGGGAGTGGCCTCTAATTCCCTTCTTCGATCGGCCATGGAGAAAAGGGCAAAAAAAGAGGGAATCCAGGCTCTATACCCGGCTCCCATCCTGTGTACCGACAACGCGGCCATGATCGCCGCCGCCGGCTATTTCTCGTTTTCAGCAGGTGAATTTGCCGATTTAACATTGAATGCCATTCCATCTCTCCACATAGGGGAGGGACATAAGTCCCTGTGAATACTGTGGAAATATTCATAAAAACAGCTTATATTGCCCGCTTTGCCTGTGGAAAACTCTGTGGATAATGTGGATAAGCCTGTTAGTTATCCCCCAAAGACCGATACATGTCATAAGAATTCAGGACTTTTTCCACATAGCTTTGGGTTTGCGCATAGGGTGGTATCCCGCTGTACTTTCTGACTGCGTTAGGCCCTGCATTATAAGCTGCTAAGGCCAGCCTTAAATCTCCGTCAAAGGCTTTTAGCTGATAGCAAAGATACTGGGTACCCCCTTTGATATTCTGCTCTATATTGTATGCGTCGGTCACGCCCAGACCCGCGGCAGTACCCGGCATAAGCTGCATTAATCCCATGGCGCCCGAAGTGGACAGAGCAAAGGGCTGGAACCCGGATTCCTGCTTTATAACGGCTCGAACCAGCTGGGGGTCGACTCCATACTGGCTGGAGCAGGATTCGATGGCAGCCTCTATTCTGGGCATGAGCTCCTGGATTTGCGTCTGGGAGAGCCGGGGATAAACCGATTCATAGCTTCCCGATACCAGGGGATATCTGGTTTTGGATGCGGAGCCGGTAAAAAATTCCGAACCGATGAGGGGGGCAGCGCTTTCCAGGGCTGAGGAAGCCTCATTGAGTGCATTTTCAAAGTCCTGGTCCCCTGCGGCAGAAATATTTAACTTTACAGGCAAACGTGCCTCGATTTCAGCTATTTTCTGGTTTAACAGATCTGATATATTTGGTATGTTCATGCTTGCCTCCGATATTGATATATTTATTATATCGGCTTTAAGAGGCAATTCCAAAAGCCCCTGCTAAAAGAACTTCAATTCGTAATTTGGCGCCGTGAGTGATGTTAAAGTGTGTAAGCGGAGCAGG
>DOHN01000202.1:43945-54261 GCA_003535195.1 Ruminiclostridium sp. | reverse complement strand
CACACTTTAATTCACTCTAAGGCACCATAAATAACGTTAAGGTCCTTGGGGAGCGGTGCGAATCGAAGCGAAAAGAAAGGTTTTTCTTTCGTGTTCAGGCCTTTAAAGCGGAGATTGCTTCATCCAGATGATCCAAATGGATTTTGTCAATGCAGATACCGGGAAGGGTGGGCAGGAGATAGCTGATTTCTTCAATAAGCTGCGATTTGAGCTTCAAATGGGTAAGATAGTCCTCATACCGGACATCTTTTTTGAGCCGGAGGGTGGCCTCATATTCCAGGGTGCTTTCCATACGTTTAATATCCTCGCCGATCAGCCGGTTCTTGATGCCGATGCCGGTGATCTCCTGTTTGATTTCCTTTATTTTTCCCTTGAGCTGCTTTCGTTTCAAACGAAGACGAAGGGGAAATAAAGGGCTGGAGAGCTCTTTATCATCCTTAATAAACCGGTACCAGTCGTTCATGGCCGCGGTCATTTGAATATTCAGCTCTTTGACCTGTTCTACATTTTTATTGAACAGGTCAACTTTTTCCTCGATCTTATCATAATTGTCGGTATATACTTTATTTAAAAAATCTCCCGATGAATCGCCCAGGTCGGCCATGATTTCCTTTAGATGGTCCCGGACACTTTTGAGCCGGGTGAGCAAATCAACGGCCAGAATTTTTCGTCTTTCGATTGTCTCCTCATTCATTTTTTTCCCTCCCTAAGCCATTGTGCATTGGCCCAGCCAATAGTTTCATCAATCTTGAGCTTGAGCCATTTAACGCCGGAGCTGTCAATCTTCTCTTCCCCCATAAATTCAGCGACGGTATCCAGTTTCATCAGGACCAGCTTCTGCGAATGGGCGGACGGCTCACTGCGAAGATATAGGCCCTTGGGAGCGGTCACTGCGAATTTTACGGCAGGCTCCTCCTGGACCGTTGGGGGCGAAGCGGACGGCGCTGCATGATTCAGTATGGCAGCGAGTGTCTCATTGCTGTTGATAATCTCTATAACCGACTTTTTTGTCCGCTCTAAAAAGCCGGTATTCATGTAATAGACCTTGGGATTAATTCTGAACAGATATAGTTGGCCCGGCCTTGTAAAGGAAAAAATACCGTACAAAATAATCAGGGTGATAAGAATGACCCATTTAAAATGAAAAATGAACCGGAAGGGGAAAAAAACAAACTTTGCTATTTTCCGCAGCAGCCCTTTCAGCCTTGAAGACAAGGGCGGACGGTAGGTATATGCCTTATGAAAGCGCGTCCTTCTGGTTTTTGCCTGTACCAAAGTATTTTTTTGGGCGCCTTCGGTTCTCGTTTCCTGCCCCAGTTTTTTATGGGCCACCTGTTTTGGCAGTGATGCCGCCCATAAAACGCCCTTTTTGGGGTATTCTATAAAAAGGCTGCGGGCAACTCTTTTAACGCCTTTTTTAAGATCCGTCAAAATCCCGGCGGAACAGTGGCTCAGCCAGTCTTTAAGAGAGAAAGGAAAATCATAGGCTTTTTCGTCCAGATTGCTTTTTAAAAATTCATTGTCAAAATGGAGCCTGGACTCAATAAGTGCATTTTCAAAATGAAAACGGATATCCGGAAAGGTGTCGGTGACAGCAATATCTAATAGTTCTTCGATATTTTCCTCACCGGTATATTTGGAAAGGTAGGAGTTGCTGATAAAAAAACCTAATTGAAGGTCATGGTTCAGCTTCTGCATAAAAAGGGCGGCAAGCTCGCGATTTTCTTCACTTTCCAGCTTATCGTCCAGTATGCCGCTTAAGAGTGTATAGGAATCTTTGCACTTTAACTGTCCCGCCCTTAAAATGGCGAGCCGGCGGATAAAGGGGTCAGGGTTTTTTAAATAAAAGGATAATTCCTGACTGTCCGTCAGCTTATACAGAATAGTGGCTGTTTCTTTTTCCGCCTTATACCAGGAAGGCAGAGACAGGTTGATATTATTTACCATTGGATAGGCGCTCTCCTTATACTTAAACCGGTTTTAAGATTCCTTCCCTATAATAAATCATAACATCCTATGAAACCGCGCTGAATATGCTGTTCTTCTTAAATCTGACTAGGACTTAGGACATAGCCGGATTAAATTGCCGTATAAAATTTTTGTAAAAATCAAAATTTCTTTTTTTGATGGCAGACCTCGTTCATAAAGCCATGGGAAATTTGTCCTCCTGAATTGAAATATTGGATTCAGAGAATAATTGAAGTAGGACAGAAAAATGGATGGTGATTATGATGAAGTTTAACAAGGAAAAAATTATATCGGCATTAAAAAGAACCGGTTCGGCGGCTCATCTTATTTCGGCAGTTTCAAAATTTCTGCTGGTCGTTCTGGCAATATGTATTATATATAGCACTTCCACGCAGAAGGAAATTGCCGGTAATGTTGTTAGATTGCATATCATAGCCAACAGTGATTCTTCTGAGGATCAGGCATTGAAGTTAAAGGTAAGGGATGCTATTCTTAATCATATGAATACCAGATATCCCGATGGCGCTACTCGGGATGAAGCGGCCCAATATTTAAAAAACAGCATTCCCGAGCTAAAAAAAGTGGCAGCCGGCGTTTTGGAGAAAAACGGTTCTGCTGACCCGGTTGATGTAAAATATGGCGTCTATGCCTTCCCCACGAAAGAATACGGGAACCTGGCCCTTCCTGCCGGGATGTATGAAGCGCTCCGGGTGGAATTGGGCGAGGCGAAGGGCCTTAACTGGTGGTGTGTAATGTTTCCTCCCCTTTGCGTTGCAGATGCCAACAGCCTTCAAATAGACCAGGAAGCCATGAATGGGCTGAAAAACGATATCGGCGCCGCTAATTACAGCCTCATTACAGATGTTACCGACAGGAGCAATGTGCCTGTTAAGATAAAGTTCCGCATTGTGGAACTGGTTGAAAGCTCAAAGATCAAGCTGGCTGAAATGTTCAATCAGATATTCTAAAGAAATAGGGGAGACGGAAAGGAAAATTCTGTGAGTACCGAGATTTTATATGAAGACAATCACTTGCTTGTGGTGGCAAAGCCCCCCGATATCCCTGTTCAGGCAGATATCAGCGGGGCTTTGGATTTACTGACCATTCTCAAAGAGGAGATGAAGGCAAAATACAATAAGCCGGGAAATGTGTTTCTTGGATTAGTACATAGACTGGACAGGCCGGCGGGCGGAGTGATGGTTTTTGCCAAAACCTCCAAGGCCGCGTCCCGGCTCTCTTCTCAAATCCGGGAGCACCAATTGGAAAAGACCTACCTCTGCGTGGTAAAGGGCTCGCCTCAGCCTGCAAAGGGAAGGCTCACCGACTGTCTTTTAAAGGATCCCCAAACAAATACCGTGCAGATCGTTTCACCCAATACGCCTAAAGGCAAGGAAGCCGTTCTCGACTATGAGGTTTTGGGCCAATCTGGAGAGTACAGCCTGGTTAAAGTGCATCTGCTGACGGGACGCAGCCATCAGATCCGTGTACAGATGTCCCATAACGGAACCCCTCTTTTTGGGGATACCAAATACGGCTATAAAGGGAAAAAGGACGACAGGCTTGCGCTGTGGTCCTGCAGTCTTGCCTTCATGCATCCTACAAAAAAAGAGAGGATGCAATTCACATCCTCTCCGCCTGAAGAATATCCATGGAATCTGTTTAAGGTTTGATCACAATTTTGGCATCCTTTGCGGTCACGATACTGGATTTTACGATGGAACCCTGAGCTACTGTACCCTCAGCAATATACGTGCCGGGGCTTGCGACTCTCGCATAGTAAACCAGGGGCTTGGGAGCATTTTCATCTGAATTCTTACCCACCACAAAAGTGACCTTCTGCCCGTCAAACTGGCGGTAGTACCAGCCATGGGCATCCCTGATACCATGGCTCCATGGATTATCCAGGGGCTTTAATCCGGCAGGGGCGTAATCGCTGATTTCATAGGTATTGTCGATGGCTGTTTTGTCAATATTATAGCTGATCTCCACCTTTACCAGGTCATTGGCCTGAAAGACCGATGTTTCCTTTCCGGTGGCCGCGTCATAGTATTTTCGCGTCATTGTGATGCCTGCGTCATTGTCTGTTTTGGCAAAGGCAGCGGTATAAAGAGATAAAACAGAGATGTCGCCGGTAACGCTTAAAACCTCGAACTGCCCGCTATTGACGGAAGGAATCTTCAGAATCTCACATCTGCCTCCTTCAAGGCCGGCGGTGTAAGTTTTGCCGCCCATTCTGTACTCAAATGAGGCGGGAGTATCCGAAAGCTTGGTGATCTCATGCTGGAGATAGAGTATCTTTTCAACTCCAATATATTGGGTTTTGGAAGAATTGTTTTCGGTATAGGCATAGAGTTTTTCTGCATCGGGACTGTTGACCCCGGAGGCAAGAACTGCTGCCAGGGCGGTCTCTTTGTAGGAAACATCGGTATTGCCATCCCTGACCTTTATGCGGATATAGGGATTCTTGCGCTCAAGCTGAGGCGCCACCCTGTTCTCATAGAGTTCCTGGGCTTTTGATAAATCTCCGAGCGCTTCGTAGGCCAATCCCAGAAATATATAGTCGGTTGTTGAAAGATTTTGTACGGCTGCGGTCCTGTCCAGATCCAAGAGCACCGGTTCATTTAATACGGCCAGGGCGTAAAGGGCAGAGGCCGGGACCGTATTTCCGGATGCCATGACCTCATAGAAATACAGTTTCAGGGAATTTACATCGGCCGCATTCTTCATAAGCCCTGTGATAAGAGCGGTAAACTCCGGATCGCTTTGGGCGTAGGGCAGTATTCCATAGCCGCCGTCGTCATTCTTGTAGGAAGCCGTGTCTATTTTGATCTCCGGTTTTTTGTAGCTTTCATTCTTCAGCACCTCTTCCAGCAGCGTTCCGGCAGAATCGGCCACCAGCTTCTGGTCAAGGCGTTTTCCGAAATCCCAGGAAAGGCTGAGGAGGGAGTGGAGGAGGCGGGCCTTACCGGCATCCGAGAAAATCAGGGTGGTGATCCCGCTCTCGCCCGCATCCATTTTTAGCCCCTTTGCCAGGTCCTTGACGGTTGCTGTTTCAATGGTTCTGTAGGATGGGTAAATGGTTATGGTACGGCTGAGACTGTCTGATTTTCCTGTTTTGGATCTTGCGGTCATGACAAGGGTATAGCTGCCTTCGGACAGGGCTTCGGGGAGAGGCAGATAAACACGCTCAAAGGCTTTTGCCGAAGCGGTCTGCTTAAAGTCCGGCAGTTCCCGGACGGTGATTTCAAAGCTCACGTCTTCATTTTCGGCAAGGCTTTCACCATAGGCGGTCAGACCCACATAGGGTTTATCTCCCTTAAGATAATCCAGACTTAAGGAATCGTTGATAAAGAATGGCATGGATACTTTTGCGGACTGTATATCGGAGCCTGCATGCAGATCGCTGGAAACCGCCGCGGCGGCCAGACTGAATGAGGTGATATTATCGGGGAGCTTGAAGGTATAAGTGCCAAAACCGTTTTCATTAAGCTTAATGGTTTTGAACAGGGCAGTATCCTTAAAGTCGGAGCGGACAGGAGCCGCTCCGCCGTCCATAGCGCCGGCCGGAGCTTCAGTCGGCATAGCCGCCGGAGCCTCGCTTTCAGCAGCCTTCATTTCAGCCGAATTTGCCATATCATTGACTGTACTGCCATATAGTGCTCCTCCGGCTCTTGCACTGCGAATGATGGCAGGATATCCGTAATAGCTTATAAGGCCGTCGGGAATCCAGCTGTAAAGCTCGGTCAGGGGATTTAAATCCTGTCCCGACAGCTTCAGTAATGCCTCGTCAACAAGGGAGATGTTAACCATGGCCGGAACGGCTTTTCCGTTGATATCCGCAGCTTTTACCGAGACGGTCATGGTTTCGCCGGGCTTATAGGAGGATTTATCTGTCCGGACATCAAGATCCAGTTTCTTTTCATTATAATCGTAGGCAATGGCACGGGTGGTTTCTATATAGCTTTTGCCATTAAAGACAATCCCGTTGAGATAGTAGTTGGGGGCATAGTTTCCCGGAAATGCCCCGCTGAATGCGGGCTGGCTGTTTACCTGGTAATGCTGAATGCCGTTTCTGGCCTGCACAAAAAGTGTGCGCATATTTTTCAAAGGCTGCTGATCATTTTTCATCACCTGAGCGGTCACTGTTTCACCGGTCTTGTATCTCTCTTTATCAGCTTTTAGCGTATAGTATTCATAATCCCGCGGATAGGCAGTGCCTCCCTTTGCATAGAGCCGGACCGTCCTCTTCATAGTACGGCCTTTATGGTCTTTGGTTGTGATTTCAGCTTTGCAGAAACCGGCCTCAATCATATCGGCGGAAAATTTATACTGGGCCTTCCCTTCCTTATCGGTAGTGAGGGTAGTATGACCGGCGGGGGTGGATTTTTCGCGGTATTCATACAGCTTCCGTACGACTTTGTTAATGGCGTCATACTCCTCACCCACCTCGGTTTTTTCCCAGATGATCTGATACAGATTTACCTTAAAGCTTTGCGCGGCTGCGGGATTTCCGAGATAATCGTCATTTTGGGGGTCCTCATCATTGAGAGAGTCCAGCTTGGCACGATGGGCAGTCAGATCAAGGGTGCCTTTGCTGCCGTCAATTTCACCATTGGCCTGGAAGGTGATATCATTGGCAAAAACGCGGAAATTATAGTATTCTGAAATTTCGCCCGTTTCGGGGAATTGTGCGCTTGCATGGAGGGTGTAGTAAAAATCTCCCTGCATATCGCTGTTGTAATCAGGGGTGTATTCCACGTCGAGAGCTCCGTTCAGATCGGTGACGCCCTTGCCGTTTACTGTATTGGAGTAGGTGTCGATGCTGTAATTCAAGGGAACATTGGATACCGGTGTACCATCAAAAAAGGATGCTTTTATTGTAAATTTGATTTTATCTCCAACAAATACAGCCTTTTTATCGGAGCTGATTTCCAGTTGGTACTGGGGCTTCACATAGTTTTCCACGCTGAAATAGGTTCTTGAAAGCACCGTATCGCCGTCTTTTACCGTAATGGTGTAAGAACCGGGGTCCAGGGCGGGCAGCTTTATATTTCCTTCATAGAAGCCGTTATTGGCCTCTAGCGTCAAGGTCTCAAGGGGATTTGAAAGGAAGGGTATATAGCGGCCCCCATTGATTTTTACAGGATAGCGGTAAGCTCCGTTTGCCAGCTCAACCGTCACTTTGTCAGGGACAGAGCCGTCTGTCCGGCTTTTGATATAGCCCCAGAAGGCCACATTATCATTGGGCTTATAGAGGGTACGGTCGGTTTGGATATATCTCCAGTAAAGGCCTTGGTTGTCATTGTCCTCATATGGCCAATAGGAATAGCCGGCGTTTAGCACACTCAGCCTTCCGTCGGCAGTCTTTACTTTATAAAGATCTCTGGCCGCTATATTTTCGGTATCGGTCTTTTTTGGATTTGACAGTTTTACAAGGCCGTCCGTATTGGTTTGCAGGTTTTCTCCGCCGTCATAATAGCTGATCTGGGCAGACTTTTCGGGTAATCCTGATTTTAAATTATTGAGCCATAATAAAGTGCTGTCCTTATCGCCGACGATATAGCTCAAAACATCGGTGATCTGCAGGAAGGCCTGAGCAGAAAGATCTTCATTGGATAATTCGATGAGATAAAAGCCTTCTTTTATGGTTTCGGGGAACATCATGTATTTGGACTGCCATTTGGTCAGATCAAAGGTCTGTTTAAATTCCAGCACTTTGTCAAGGGAATCGGTTTTTAGCTTATTTTTTTCGGCGGCAAAGGGGGCCCAGGACGGGGATTTTTCCTTTTCCCGCAGCGCTTTTACAAATTCATCAGGGGTTTTGAACTGGAAAACCTTTAAGGTTAATTCAGCAGAGGGTGCGCGGCTGTTTAAATAGAGTTCAAACGGTATAGCGGGCTTTTCCGTACTGCCGAATTCAAACCAGTCACTGCTTACATAGAGAGAACCGGGGGAGGGATTGGCGGTGCTGTTTATATTTGCAGAAGTCTCAAATGAAAAAGTATAATCATTCTGCAAAACAGCGCCCTTTCCATAAGCAAGGCCTTTCTTGACCGTTACTGTATAAATGGTCTTTTCTTCAAGCTTTTTTGGAATAAATACGGTGGTATATCCGTCGGTTTCGAACCGCCCCTCAACCTTGGGACTGATCTCAAAATACTTGGCAATATCCTTTATATCGGGATAGGAAAAATATAATTCGATGCCGGTATCAACGGGCACGTTGCTGGACATGTTTTCAGGAAGACTGCCCAGAACGGAAAAATCACGGGTGGTTTGAAAGGCAAAGCTGACTGTTTGACCGGCGGGCGTTTTAATATCAATGAAATAGATCTTGTTTTGCTCCAGCGGCTGGGCCGGCTTTAATAAAAAACTTCCGTCTGGAGTCTGAACCGCTTTAAGGGGTTCGCCGTTCCGCAGCGAAACATTAGCCTTGACGTAATCTAAGGTAATGCTCTCTTGCGCGGTTAAAATAAAGCCGCTGTCCAGAGCTACGCCGGTCTCGTCCTCCTTCTCGGGAACAACGGAGAACCCGTTTTTGTAAGAGCTGGCTAAAGCCTTTACTGTAGGGTTGAAAGGGCTGTCGACAAACAGCATTGTAGTGCACATTACCATAATAAGCAACATCGCAAGAATTCTTTTACACATACATGTACCTCCTTAAATTGGACCTGGCTTCACCAAAATATAGAAATTACTGCCTTAACCTATTAGACGATCCTTCCGGAAAATGGTTTACTTTAGCAATTCTATATTTATATTTCATGAATAAGAGGCGGCCTGATGGATTGGGCCGGAGTTGCAAAAAAAAGCGGCTAATGATATCCATCGGCCGCATGAGGATTTTTCTGATTTGTAAACTATGAGAATTCTAAACTGTCTTAAGGATTCACTATCACTTTGATCAAGGCGCCGGGATCGTGCGCCAGTTTATCAAAGAGGTCCGGCGCCTTTTCCAGCGGAATATTCAGGCTGATGACTTCGCTGACATCCAGCTCTTCATTGTTCAAATGATCCACAACCGTCTTAAAATCATTGAGGCTGTAGAGGAATGAGCCATAGACCTTGAGCTCCCTGGTCACTATTTCCTGCATGTTGACCTCAATAAGCGGCTTATTGTTTCCTATCCAAACAGCAGTGCCGCCAAAAGCCAGGGCACTCATTGCACTCTTGACCGAAGCGGTGGCACCCACGGCTTCAAAGGCCATGTCGACACCCTTGCCGCCAGTTTCCCGGTCGATGATCTGCCTCAATTCGTATTTTGAGGAATTGATCAAAACATCGGCGCCCATCTTTTTTGCCATTCCAAGACGAAAATCGCTTAGATCCGAAACAAAAATTTTTGATGGTTTCTGCATTTTGATGCAGGCCAGGGCTAAAAGACCAATGGTCCCTGCGCCCACAATCAAGACAGTCCTATCTTTAAGGCTTCCGGCACGTCCCACGCCATGGTAGGCTACAGCAAGAGGCTCCATCAGGCTTGCCACATCAAAGGAAACATTATCTGCAATTCTGAAACAGAGTTTCTCGGGCAGGCATATGTATTCTGCAAAAGCACCGTCGACGGTCAATACGCCAAATTGACGCTTGTTTTTACAAAGGTGAAAATCGCCTTTTTTGCACATATCGCATTCTTCACAGAAATCGACGGGGTAGGGGGCTACTCTGTCGCCCGCTTTCAATGATTTTACATCCGCACCGACCTCAACGATTTCTCCGGAAAATTCATGGCCCATGGTCATGGGTGGAGTTCTGCGGCCTGTAAGGCCCAGGTATCCGTGTACATCGCTGCCGCAGATGCCGCAGGATCTTACCCTCAGCAGTACCTCATTCTTTTTGGGGCTGGGTTTTGCAATATCCTGAATTTCAAGTTTATTGGGTTCAAGATATCTCAATGCTTTCATATATATATTCATTCCTTTCGCTTCGCTCAAGGCACAAAACGAAACGAAAAGTGCTTCTGAGCGATATTTATTTTATAATAGCCAATAGGGCTTACGGTACACTACAAATCACGGGGAGGTGAGTGGGCTGTCTGATTTGTCAGATGACCGCATTTATATATGTGTAGAACGCCTTTTCAAGCACAAATAAGTATGTCTTCGAGCATGTAACCTTATCTTTGTTTAAACAATCTCGTTTAAATGCTAGGCGTCCAGTCAATGCCGTATCTCCCTATAATTTTATATGAACTTTCCAGTTCAGAAAGGGATCCCTATGGCTTTAAAGATCGTGTACAAAATCTGCTGTGGAATTGATGTTCACAAAAATTTCGTTGTTGCCTGCATCGCTTCCACCAACAATCAAGGTGTCACCACCTACAAGAGCCATCGCTTTTCTACCTACAC
>DOHN01000202.1:31412-43827 GCA_003535195.1 Ruminiclostridium sp. | reverse complement strand
CCATCGCTTTTCTACCTACACGAAAGGTCTGAAAGAGCTGTTACAATGGCTGCTTGAATCTGATTGTAAGGATGTCTGCATGGAATCTACGGGTAAATACTGGATTCCGGTGTACAACATCTTGGAAAAAGATTGTTCGATTGTACTTGCACATCCTAAGTATGTTAAGGCTATCCGTGGCAAAAAGACTGACAAGAAAGATGCGAAATGGATTGCTGACCTATTTAAGCATGACCTTGTCACCGGTAGCTTTATGCCCCCTGCTGATATTCGACAGCTTCGTGACCTTATGCGCTATCGTCACAAACTAACCTGTTTTATGTCCAGTGAAAAGAACCGCCTCCAAAACTGTCTCACGGTTTCCAACATTCAATTGGGAAACGTTGCTACGGACACTTTTGGTAAAAGCTCTAAGAGAATTCTGGATAAGATTCTTGAAAACCCTCTGGATACTTCATTTGATATTGGACCTTTAATTCATGGCTCTATGAAAGATAAAATCCCTGAATTAGAGCTCGCCGTCGACGGATATATTACACCGGAACAGGCTGGTAAATTAAAGATTATTAAAAAGCATTTTGAGGATTTGGAATCCCGGAGAACAGAGTTAGAAAAACTGATTCTTGCGCTCGCCAGTCCCTATCAGCAAAAACTCGACCTAATCCTAACCGCTCCATCCTTTAAAAACATCTTCTCTGCAATAACAATAATTTCAGAGATTGGTGTTAATATGGAGTCTTTTCCTTCGGCGAAGCACTTATGCTCTTGGGCAGGTCTTACGCCTACCAACAATGAAAGCGCAGGGAAGAAAAAGTCTGTCCGGGTTTCCAAAGCCGGATGCTACATCAAACCACTTTTAGTCCAATGCGCTAACTCTGTGGTAAAGAGTGAAAAGCATCCTGAAATCCGTAACCGCTACCTTCAATTAAGAAAGCGCCGCGGTCACAAGAAAGCAATCATTGCAATAGCAAGAATGCTTCTAACAGCATTATACAACATGTTGAAGAAAAATAAACCATACAATGCTGAGCTTTACAGAAACTCTGACATTATCCCTATCAATCGTGAGATTACTGTGGAGCAGGCAATACAATTAGCCAAATTTCAAGGTTACAGGATTAAGTCAGCATAACCTTAACTTTGTGTCATATTCAGTTTTCAATTTTCGTGGCCACCAAATGATGGCCTGTTTGCTATACCATTAATTCAACTGGCCTCGCTAGGTCTTCTTTTTCAACCTTACTACCTCCAAGTATGAATTAAATTCTGCTCTCTCTGTTACTTACCCAAATATCCGCCGTCTACCGGTATGATTGCTCCATTTAAATAATCAGATGCTTTAGAAGCAAGGAATATGGCAATACCCTTCATATCCTCGGGGGTCCCCCAGCGGCCTGCAGGGATTCGCCCTAAAATTTCCTCGCTCCGCTTGGGATCCTCTATGAGCCTTATGTTCATTTCGGTTGCCATATAGCCGGGAGCAATAGCGTTGACGTTAATGCCTTTGGAAGCCCATTCATTGGCGAGAGCCCTTGTCAATTGGCCGATGCCGCCCTTTGCGGAAGCGTAAGCGGGTATGGTGATTCCTCCAAAATAGGTATTCATGGAGGCCAGGTTAATAATTTTGCCCCCGCCATTTTTCAGCATTTCTCTGCCCGCCAGCTGGCACAGTTGGAATACGGCTCTTAGGTTTACTTTGATGACCTCGTCAAAATCACTTAAAGGGAATTCCTCACATTTGTGCCTGCGCTGAATCCCGGCATTGTTTACAAGAATGTCCAATCTTCCGCCCAAGAGCTCAAGGGTTTTGGAAAAAGCGGCCTGAATACTGGTTTCATCTGCCAAATTGCATTTTACCGCCTGAATATCCAAACCTCTTCCATTAAATTTCTTTGCAGCCTCAAATACACTGTCACCGGATGAAAGGATCACCACTCTTGCTCCGGCTTCGCATAAGCCCTCCGCAATACCGGATCCAAGACCGCGGTTACCCCCCGTAACCAGTGCGGTTTTTCCTTGCAAATCAAATAAGTTCATCAAATTTTCCTCCCTTTATTATAAAGAAATATAAACTTGTTTGTATCGGAAAGCATATCGCCGAAAAGAGATTTTAAATCCCTATTGCGCTTTTAGAATATGCTCATTGATTTCTCTGGCACGATCGACGGTAGGAGCGATAATATTAAAGAAGAGACGGCGGGAAGGCAAATTGCCCAGAATGAGATCCACCTCAGCCTCTGTGAGATCTCCCCAAACCATAAGATGCTTGCCTGCTTCGAGTACCTGGCGGAACTGGGAAAGCATTTCTGTAATACTTGGTCCGCCGACATCTTTGTTGATCTCAACGACCTTCAGCCCTTTTATAGAAAGTATTTTATCCAGGTGGAAAAAGCTTGACGGATGGAGATGAAGCAATGTATAGTCATAGCCCGAGCATGTATTATTGGCAGTCTTCCGCAGGAACTGATCAAAATGCGGAGGAGACATCAAAGCGGAAAGATCCTCCTGATACCAGATGAATTTTCCGGGGGCCCAAAGGTGGTAGAAGCCTGCCGAATATCCACCGTGAAATGGCTGAATATGCCGGTACTGTTCCTCTATAACAGCCCTTTGCACATTGGAAACCTTCATGAAAATTTCACCTGTAAGCTCAGGATCGGTAATAAGGGAGCAGGCCATTTCTTCCTGCCCGATGAGTGCGCCCACCGTGTCGGTGACCCCTCTCATAATGGGCTGACCCACCGGATATCTGCCTTTTGCGTGCCTGGTCAATTTATCCAGGAACTCAATGTATTTTATATACCACGGATTATTTTTATCGAGGTGCAGATCTTCCAGATCTTCTATCGATTCAAACTTCGGATCGGAGATGAAAGCAACTTCTCCGCCGATGACGTCGCAGCCGAGAATGGCCTCCATCCATGGAAAGCCTACACAAGGCTCTACTGTGAAAAATGCAGTCTGCCCGATTTCCTCACATTGGGCGTACATGCGGTCAAAATCCTCCAGATAGGCCTCTACATCGATCATATCGGGAGTTACCACTTTGCCTTTTTCCAATAAGGGAAGGTTCGCTTGGAACTTGTTGCTGAAAAAGTAGTCACCGATCCGGTAGGAGACAAGGGGAGCCTTCTGAGTTTTCCCTTCCCAAAACTCTCTGTGCAATAAAAGCCGGTCTTCAATCGAATACATATCGTTTTCCTTTCTCTTGCTCACAACTATGGATTTATTCAGTAAATATACAGAACACTTAAAGCGAAAACCCGGAACGGGCTTTCGCTTTAAGTGATTGAATAAAAATAGAAAACGTCTTAAATATGTATCTTTGAGGCACTCATATACCTCGCATTCCGAAAGTAAATATTATGCAAGCGCTGCACGAACTGCCGCAGCCACACTATCTGCAGTGAGGTTGTACTTTTCAAGCAGTACATCATAATTTTGTCCGGAGGTTCCGAAGGTATCGTCCAATCCCACACGCACCTGCCTGCATGCTAATTTCTTTGAAACAGCAGCCCCGATGGCATCGGCCAGCCCGCCGTAAATGCTGTGCTCTTCGGCTGTGACAATTGCTTTAACGGAGCCGGAGATCTTTTGGACAGCGGCTTCATCAAGGGGCTTAATGCTGGGCACATTGACGACTTTCACGTCAATACCCTCTTTGCTCAATGTTTCAGCGGCTTCCAAGGCTTTGGATACCATGACGCCTGTAGCAAATACGGCGATATCCCTACCTTCACGCATTGTATAAACCTTACCCGGTACAAATTCTTCTGTTTCGCTGGTTAAGACGGGAAGGTCATTGCGGTTGACTCTCATATACATGGGGCCTTTGTTTGATGCCATGTATTCCACGACTTTTCTGGTCTGGTTGGCGTCAACGGGTGAGAATACCTGCATATTAGGCAGTACCCGCATAAGCGCAATATCATCTACGGACTGATGGGTTGAACCGTCGCCGTAATCGGATAATCCTGCGCTTGAACCGCAGATCTTAACATTTAACGAAGGGATGCAGATATTCGTGCGAATCTGATCATAGCATCTGCCGGGGCAGAAGACAGCAAAGGATGCCATAAAGGGAACTTTTCCTGTCAGAGAAAGGCCGGCTGCAACAGATGCCATATTAGCCTCAGCGATGCCCATCTCATAAAAACGGTCAGGGTATGCCTGTTCAAACATATGTCCCATTGTGGACTTTCCGAGGTCGGCTTCCAACACAACAATATCTTTATTGGTTGCTCCTAAATCTACCAATGCCTGTCCATAGGCTACACGTTGACTTTTTATCATAGTCTCACACTCCTCACTGACAGACGCAGCTGTCGATATCTTTATGGGCTTGTTCGTACTGTTCAGGGGTGAGCGGACCGTTGTGGAACGCTACCTGATTCTCTGCAAACGAAACACCTTTGCCCTTGACGGTGTTAGCAATGATTGCAATGGGTTTACCCTTAACCTGGTCTGCTTCGTCAAGAGCATTGCAAATTTCAGTAACATCGTGGCCATTAATTTCGATTACATGCCAGCCGACTGCCTTGAATTTCGCAATGGGGCAGCCTGAATCCATACGTTCTGCGACCGGGCCGGTTGCCTGGAGGCGGTTCCTGTCGACAATAGCCACAAGATTATCGGATTTATAGTTGACTGCCGCCATGGCAGCTTCCCAGATCTGGCCTTCCATAAGCTCACCGTCGCCGATGCCGACGTATACTTTCCGGTCAATTTTATCCTGCTTCAAACCCAATGCCATGCCCAGTCCCAATGAAAGGCCCATGCCCAATGAACCGGTGTTGGCTTCAAGGCCCGGGGTTTTTGTCATATCAGGATGCCCCTGCAGCATAGCACCGCAGCTTTTTACTTTCACTAATTCCTCTTTGGGGAAAAAGCCCAGTTCGGCAAGTGCGGCATATTGCACCAGAACCGCATGTCCCTTGCTGAGAACAAAACGATCTCTATCCTTCATATAAGGATCAGCCGGGTTTACCTTCATTTTGTAAAAGTACAGCGAGGCAACAATGTCGGCCATTGACATGGAGCCTCCCAGATGGCCTACTCTTCCATCACAGCCGACCATATCCACTATATGGTGACGCAATGTTTTGGCTTTTTCCTGAATTTCCTGTTTTTGCTTAGGCGTCATGAAATCACTCCTTATTTTTATTGTAATCATTAAGCTTTCTGAAGTAGATAAAAAATGCTTTAAATGGCCGTCCGGAAAATATAAGCCGGCCATGAAGTTCCTTATTGGTTAGGGTGCACTGGTCTCCTTAAACTTAAAGGTATCCATAGTTAGAGTTTAGAAGTTGTATTACAACATGTTCAATTAAAATACTACTCTCATATTTGAATTTTGTCAACTAGCTATTCAAAAATAAGCATAAGTTCTGCTATTCTAGTGATATTCACCAAAAATAATAAAAAACAATATAAAAACATCACTGGTTAAAGGCACCAATATATAGTTGTGTTGTATGACAAATACCTGTAATTTCCCTGGAAAAATAAAAAATTCATCGGGCGATCATGGATTAACCGCCTGTTATTTGAATAAATGCCGGAGTTAAGGTTTTTAAATTCAAATGCCACATCCCCGGCCGGCTTGCTGTCCGGAATAAGACTACTTGGAGTAATCAGCAAATATATTTGAGGTTTCCGGTATCGCTTTTACAGCATCGATGGTCGTTTTAAGATGCTCCTCCATAGTGGCCTTGGCCTCGATGACATAATGCCTGGAAATAGTGTCGATCAGCTTATTGTGATAATAAAGCGCTTTTTGCGGCCCCATGATGACAACAATGGTTTTCAGCGCTTCCTCAAGGGTCTCATAAAGCAGACGGCATATTTTGACCAGATAAGGGTTTTGTGTCATCTTGCTGATTTGAAGATGGAATGCATAATCGGAACTCAAATGAACATGGGGATCGTTCTGGCCTTCCTCCATCTGGTGATAGATCCGCCAAAGTTCCTGTATGCCCTCTTTATCGCATTTTTCTGCGGCCAAACCGGTAATGATAATTTCTATCTGCCTTAAGTCGAGGATCTGAAGAATATCATTTTTGGTCAGCTTCTGCCCATAAATCATGGATGCAATAGGAATGGTAAACTGGTCCTCGTTAAAACCTCTTACAAATGTGCCCGCACCATGGCGGGTTTCCAGCATTCCCAGCGATACCAGCTGCTTGATTGGTTCACGGACAGAAATCCGGCTGGCATGAAAGATCTCGGTCAGTTCCTTTTCGGACGGCAGTTTATCGCCCGGCTTCCATTGACCTGAAACAATCATATGCTTCATTTGTTCAAATATTTCTTCACTAATCTTCTTTTTTGATTCAGTCTTCAAAATCTTATACCTTCAATAAAATTATTCTTAAGTATAATAAACCTTATTATAATAATAAAATTTAAAAGTACATTAATATATTTTATCCTAAATTATTTAAAAATTGAATACAGGAAATATTTTAAGTATACAACCCCGCAATTTGTGCACAAATTGTGGGGTTGCTTGTCTGAAAATGTATCGCTGATTTAAGCGATACCATGTTGTTTGCTTTAGGTGCAGCATTTTATGTAAAACTTATCTGTTACTATTGAAAAATTAGAAAGTCAGGCTTTATATTTGGTATCGAAATCCCATGGGGATCCGCCTACCAGACAACCGCCGTCAATGTGATAGGCTTGGCCTGTCATATAACTGGACGCATCGGATGCAAGCATAATACACATTCCAACTAATTCCTTCGGTTTGCCGGGACGTCTCATTGCAATACGCTCGCGCAGCCATACTGAACGTGTGGGATGTTCCCAGGTCACGGCGCTTAAGGGGGTCAGAATATGTCCGGGGCTTATAGCATTGGCTCTGATACCGTATTGCGCCCACTCAACGGCCATCGATCTTGTCAAAGCGACAACACCGCTTTTGGTAGCGCCGTATACCGAGCATCCGCCCAGCATATCCTCATCATTGTGTGAACCGATATTAATGACATTGCCGCTTTTCTGCTTAAACATCTGTTTGCCGACTTCCTGGCTCATCATGAAGACGCCTTTTAGGTTGATGCCCATGATCCGGTCATATGTAGACTCTTCAACATCCAGTATGCCTTCGCGCTTATTAATTCCTGCGCAGTTTATTAGGACATCTATTTTGCCGAATCTTTCAACGATAGCATCTACGCAGGCCTTAATGGATGCCTTGTCCATGACGTTCAATTCAAACGCGACTGCTTTGCCGCCTTCGGCTGCAATTTCGGACTCAAGCTGCTGTGCGGCTTTAAGGTTAATGTCGCACAGTGCAATGGTACCTCCCGCTCCTGCCATTCCAAAAGCAAGTTCGCGGCCGATACCGCCGGCGGCTCCAGTTAAAATAATGATTTTGCCGTCAAGAGAATAAATTTTTTCCAGATGGTCTCCAATTTTTGACAAATTAACCCGCCTCCATTCATGATTATACAGATCTTTTTCAGGGCCAAGCAAAAAGCAAATTAACAAGATAGATGTAACAAAAGATGCTTTGCCTTGCGATTGATCCGTTGCACTACTTGTAATACAACATCCTATTTTAAATACTACTATCATAATGATTTTTTGTCAACGAGATATTTTCTTTAATGTTTGAC
This sequence comes from Ruminiclostridium sp., assembly GCA_003535195.1. Lineage (GTDB taxonomy): Bacteria > Bacillota > Clostridia > DSM-8532 > DSM-8532 > DTU059. The sequence continues at coordinate 36,205 of DOHN01000202.1, read as the reverse complement.
AACGGCTTTTTTGGCAAGTTTTACTACAGCATAAGACATTTATTACAAATTATTATTGACATTCTCTTTGAATGATGTATAATTTGTTGTATGACAATAATGTTATAAAGTATCAGTAAAAATGTTAAGAGACATCATTATATATCATTAGATATCATGGTGTAACATAAAATCTTAGAAAACTTATAGATAAAGACAAATTGTATAAGTGGTAAATTCAATCATCGCGTATTTGACATCTTGTGTTAATTGTTAGCTCTGGTAAGTTTTATGTATCAATTGGAGGCAAACAATGGAAGACAACAAGTACTTACAATGGTTATCCGGTTCTGCCAAGTCGATTTACTGGTATAACAGCGCGATTGGCAGTGGTTTGAATGCCGCCAATGGAGCAAAGCGTGCCGCGATGATCCCATTTCTTGCAAACCCTGTAAGACAATCGAACGCCCTGTATTGTGCAAACAATAGGGTCCAATATATTTCAAAAAGGAGTAATCGAATATGAAACAAATTGGATTTATCGGCTTGGGTATTATTGAGGAAACCAAGTAAGACACTGAACCCGCCGGCAATTTTTGATTTGAGTTAACGGATGGGGTTCACATAATGTATCATATATAGGATCTCCGGTTGAAGATTCTATCAGAAATACCGAAAAGTGAGGGATTCATATGTTTTCATTGGAAGGAAAAAAAGCAATTGTCACAGGAGCTGCCCGGGGTATCGGCAAGGTTATCGCAGAAAAAATAGCCGAGCTGGGCGCATCTGTTTCTTTGGCAGATGTGAACAAAGCCACACTGGATGAGACGGTCAACGGACTGAAGTCCAAAGGGCTCAAGGTTATTGGCGTCATTATGGATGTACGTGATAACAACAGTATCCGCCAGGCCATTGAGGAAACTGCCAGTGCTTTTGGGGGACTTGATATTATTGTAAACAACGCAGGCATTCTCGGCACCTCCAAAATTGAGGATATGCAGAGAGACGGAGAGTGGAATCGTGTACTGGATGTCAATTTAAGCGGTACATTTTTTGCTTCCCAGGCCGCATTGCCCTATTTGAAGAAGAGCTCGGCAGGGCGTATTATTAATATTTCATCGGTTACCGGTAGAAACGGCGGCTTTGAAGGTTCTATGAGCTATGCCGCTTCAAAAGGCGGCGTCATTGCCATAACGCGCGGCATGGCAAGGCACCTGGCCCCCTATAAAATAACGGTCAACGCGGTTTGTCCCGCAGCTACGGAAACAGATATTCTCAAAGGATACACCCCACAACAGGTGGAGAACCAGTGCAAGAACATATTGCTGTACCGGTTGGGCAAACCCGAAGAAATTGCAGGAGCTGCATGCTATCTGGCCTCTGATGAAGCGGCATTTGTTACCGGCCTGATGCTCGATATTAACGGTGGGGCATATTTTGGTTAGACCTGAAACTCTTTTAGTTTAATTTGCGTAAAAAGGAATGAGAAAAATGGACCGACTATTCAAATACGGAATAGCATGCTCATTGAATGAAACCTCCGTGCATGCTCCAATTACCCTGCGGGGCGATATAGAACAAATCGCAACGACGGCAAAAGAGATCGGATACAATGGCATTGAACTTCAGTTATGCAATCCTCAGGATTATGACTGGAATAACCTGGCCAATGTTGCAAAGCAGGTCGGAGTGGAGTTTTGTGCCATAGCCACAGGCCGCGAAATTGTAGAGAATAAGCTATCGCTGATCAGTGAGGATAGGGGAGTCCGAAGAGCGGCCATAGACAGATTAAAATTGCATATTGATTTAGGCGCAGTGATTCATTGCATGGTCATTGTAGGATCAATGCGTTCCAGTATCCCTGATTGGAACCGCTATCAATACTATGAAGATCTATTGACTGAGGCTATTTTAGAGCTTTCCGATTATGCCGCAACGAAAGATGTTAAGCTTGTTGTAGAGAATATTCTGACAAGTATAAGCAATTATCTGAACACAATGAAACAGGTTATGGATTACATAAAGAAACTGAATCGGGATAATGTAGGGGTTCATCTTGATACATACAGCATGCTGATGGAAGATAACAATATCACGGGCAGTGTTCAATACTGCGCACCGAAACTGGATTATGTCCATTTTTCCGATTCGGCACGTCTTTACCCGGGCGGTGGGAATGTAGATTTCAAAACATTTATAAAATCTCTTCTTGATGTGGGATATAAAGGGTATATAACCACTGAGTGTGTTCCGTACCCGACAGAGTATTTATGTGCCAAAAGAGGATTGGATTATATCCGCGCCCTTGAAACCTGTGTTACCATTGAACGTTCAGTGGTTCGCTGAAATATCGATTGATATCGTCAGAAGACGGCATCCTGCTTTTATTGGGGGGAAACTGGAGACAGCAAGATGTCGTCTTCTTTTACTATAATTTTGATGGGAGCAGTACAGAAATTTATTGATATATTTTTTTTGATTATGGAGGTGGGGGCTAGGTGCCCACAGAGCGCAGAAGAAGCATCAGGGAATATATCGAGGCACATGGAGAAGCCAATCTGGATGAATTGATGCAGCTATGCAATGGCTGTTCATCGATGACACTTTGGCGTGATCTAAAAAAGCTGGAAGACGAAGGTGCGATCAGGAGAAAACGGGGCGGAGCCATCGCTGTCCGGCTTGTTCAAACGGAGGCGGAAAGCTTATATGAACAAAGGTCCGTGGTGAACCCGAAAGCCAAGAGAATCATTGCGCAATCGGCAGTCCAGTATGTTCACCAGAGCGATTCGGTGTATCTTGATGCGGGCAGTACCATAATGGCCCTGGTACATATGCTGCCCGATCAATATTATAATATCATTACAAGCGGGACCAATATTGCGTCGGAATTATCACAGAAAAGTAAATGCAATGTCACAATCGTCGGCGGGCAGGTCAATGGAAATACGATTTCCTGTTCCGGACCGCAGGCAGAGGCGTTTCTTGACGGTGTGAATATAGATATCGCTATTATGGTCACTTCCGGCTTTTCTCTGCAGAGCGGATTTACCAGCAGCCATTTTAGCGAGCATCAGCTTAAGCGTAAGGTCATCAAAAAGGCAAAACGCATTATTATGCTGATGGATGACTCAAAGCTGAACCGCAATATGCCATTTACATTTGCGGCCCTGCAGGATATCGATGTATTGATCTGTAATGAGCCCTTGCCCGAGGAAATCATGTCGTTTGCCAAGCGAAACGGCGTCAGGGTGATTACCGGAGAATAAGAAAAGAGAACCAGAAAAATACCCCGGAGCGCTGCCCCAGGGTATTTTTCATTTATGTATTCGGTCAGGTATTTCTTTAATATAGATTGCAAAGCTCATTGCTTGCAGATAGAGGCGGCAACTTCAGCTGCGGTGGCGGCATCGGCCGTATAGTAATCCGCTTGGATGGTCTTGCAGAATGCATCGGTTACAGGTGCTCCACCGATCATAATCTTAACTTTTCCGCTGATATCCGATGCTTTGACCTCATCCACGACATTTTTCATTTCAGTCATGGTTGTGGTCAGCAGTGCTGAGCATGCAATAATATCGGCATTTTCTTCCGCGGCCTTCTCAACAAATTTCTCAGCGGGAACATCGACGCCCAGATCGATGACTTCCAAGCCCTTGCCTTCCATCATCATTCTGACCAGGTTCTTCCCAATATCATGAAGATCGCCCTTGACCGTTCCCAGGATTACCTTACCGGTTGATTTTATACCGCTTTGCGCCAGGTAGGGCTTTAAAATCTCAGTCCCCGTATTCATTGCTCTTGCGGCTACTAATACATCGGGTACATAAACTTCATTATTTTTAAATTTTTCGCCAATAATGCCCATACCAAAAAGAAGACCATCCTCCAGTATTGAGCCGGCAGGTATGCCCTCGTTCAAGGCGGTCTGGACTAATTCTTTCACAGCCTTGGCCCTGCCTTTTTGGAGATTAGCAGAAATTTCTTCTAAAATACTCATTTCAGTTTCCTCCATATCACTTCTAAAATAATTTTTTCCTTATCCGATAAACACAATCCTGTGTTACAAAGTGATAAACAAATGGTATCTGTAGTATATTCTACATTGTTTGGCGGCCAAAGGATTGAATTATTTTATGCTTTTTTGTATTTTTAGGCTTAATTCCATAAAGAAGAGCCCGGCATTTCATGCCGGGCCCTATGTATTGCCATTATTCAGTTTAGGCTTGCTTTGCCTTAAACGCCGAGCTTGTTCTCGCGAATCTGCTCTAACTCGGTGAAATTATGGGTGCAGACATGTCCCGGGAGAGGCAGAATTCTCTCATGGATAGCGTCCACAATCCATTCGGGCTGTGGGAAGAAGGCGGTCTCCAGCTCATGAGCCGGGGTGATCCAGTTTTTAGCGCCTATAACCACCGGAGGTGCATCCAGATAGTCAAAGGCCAGCTCAGTGATGTTGGAAGCCAGGTTCCTCATAAAGGAGTTGCGCTCGCAGGCGTCACCGGTAATGATAATACGGCCGGTCTTCTTAACGCTTTCAATGACCTTCTCATAGTTGAACGGCACAAGGCTGCGTGCGTCTATGATCTCGGCATTGATGCCGTATTTTTCCTTCAAAATGTCAGCGGCCTTGGTTACCCTGTAAAGGGTCGCTCCGATGGTCAAAATGGTCACGTCTGAGCCGGTGCGCTTGATATCGGGATCGCCGAACGCAATCTCGTACTCTTCTGCGGGAACGCCACCCTCATGGAACTGCTCCCCGACGTCATAGATGCGCTGGCTTTCCAGGAAGATCACCGGGTCGGTTCCGTTTAGTT
>DOHN01000202.1:29938-31285 GCA_003535195.1 Ruminiclostridium sp. | reverse complement strand
CAGTGCGGCCTGCATCAGGCCCTTTGCGTCATAGGGAGTGGCCGGGAATACAACCTTCAGGCCGGGAATATGCGCGCAAAGTGCGGACCAGTCCTGAGAATGCTGTGCGCCGTACTTGCTGCCCACGCTCATACGCAGAACGACGGGCATTTTCAGAATACCGGCGCTCATGGCCTGCCATTTGCTCAGCTGGTTGAATATTTCATCACCGGCACGGCCAAGGAAGTCACAGTACATCAGCTCTACAACAGCACGGCCGCCGCTCATGGCGTAACCTACTGCAGAGCCTACGATAGCCGCTTCACTGATGGGAGAGTTAAACAGCCTGTGATAGGGAATGGCTTCGGTAAAGCCGCGGTATACTGCGTAAGCGCCGCCCCAGTCACGGACGTCTTCACCATAGGAAATCAAGGTGGGATCCTCATAGTATTTATTTATAATGGGCTCGGCAATGGCGTCGCGGAGCTGGTAGACCTTGTTTTTGGAAACAGGCTTGCCGTCCTTGTCAAGGCCGAAGCGTATCTTTTTGGCAATCTGCATGACACGGGGACATTCTTCCTTGGGAAGAAGCACATCGGGCTTTCTGTCTGCGTCAAAAGCTCTTACCTTCCCGTTGGAGAGCATCAAATCAGCGATATAGTTAGGCTGTGACCCCAAAACATCGATACGGGGAGAAACCTCCACATCAATGGCCAGCTTGAAGTTGCGAAGCATATCGGCCTGGACCATAGTACGGATGTCCTCGATTTCCTGCTTGGTGCAAACACCTGCTTTAACAAGCTGTTTGCCGTATGCCGCGATGGAATCCTGTGCCTCCCAATCGGCGATTTCCTCCTTGGTACGGTAGCTGGAGGAATCGGAGGGAGAGTGGCCGGTAACACGATAGGTTACCACATCCAAAAGCACCGGGCCGTCCTTCTTGGCAACGGGCAGCTTGCGCTTGTATGCGTCAATGACAGCCAGCGGATTGTAGCCGTCTACGCGCTCTGCATAAAGCTGGGTGGGGGAAAGGCCGGCGCCGATTCTGGCGACCATTCCATAGCCCATGGTCTCACCGAAGGTTTGACCGCCCATGCCATAGAAGTTGTTGTTAACATTGAAGATAAGGGGCATGCCGCCGCCGTTCTCGCCCCAAAGGGTCTTGTACTGGTCCATAACGGCCATCATAAAGCCTTCCCAGACAGGCCCGCAGCCGATGGATCCATCACCGATATTGCAGACTGCAACGCCGGGCTTCTTGTTGATGAGCTTGAACATGGCGGCGCCTACTGAAATACTGCCGCTGCCGCCTACGATGGCGTTGTTGGGGTAAATGCCAAAGGGTGTGAAGAAGGCGTGCATGGAGCC
>DOHN01000202.1:17719-29818 GCA_003535195.1 Ruminiclostridium sp. | reverse complement strand
AAGGCGTGCATGGAGCCGCCCAGGCCCTGGTGAAACCCGTTTTTACGGCCAAAGGTCTCACAGATCATACCATAGAGCAGGAAGTCGCGCCCAATTTCCTTGACGGTTTTTTTAGAGTCGTTGATGACATTCAGAATGTCGCCGCCGAAGAAGTCCTTCATGATCTGCATGAGCTTGTCGTCGTCCAAAATCTCAATGGAGCGGAGGCCCTTGGCGAGAATCTCGCCGTGGCTTCTGTGGGAACCAAAGATAAAGTCGTCTATGGTCAGATTGAAAGCTTCGCCTACATAAGCGGCTTCCTGACCCAGACCAAGATGGGCAGGACCCGGATAGTTGTAAGGAATACCTTGGTATTCACTGGTGGTTTTGATGAGGTTGAGCATGGTCTCAAACTCACGGATGTAGAACATATCACGGTAAATATTCATGAACTCTTCTTTGGTGAAGTTTTTCAGCTCATCCTTTACCGTTTTTTGATAAGCGTTGACGGGTATGTCGTTAAATGTGATTTTGCTAGGCTTTCTCACTTCTTCGGGAATAACAGGTAATTGTTTTGGCATGAGGTTCACTCTCCTTTATGTTTCATCAATACTGAAAAACAGCTTCTCTAATAATTTCGCATACGGTGGGATGCGGGAAGACGATCTTCTTAATATCTTCAAGGGTTAGCTGGAGCTCAATGAAGGTGCCGCAGGCCACAATAAATTCAGAGGAATAATTGCTCAGAGCCTGCGCGCCTACGATGGTCCGGCGCTCCTTGTTGATGATCAGCTTGCATATGCCGTCACCGCCCTCGTTCTCAGCCAGGTACCTGCCTGAAAAACGCATGGGGATCTTGACAACATCCACATCCAGGCCTTTCTTCTTTGCCGTGTACTCGGTCTCGCCTACAGATGCCAGCTCCGGGTTGGTATACAATACGGCGGGAATGGCATCGTAACGCATGTTATCCCGCTTGCCCAGCATGATATTGACGGCTACCTCGGCTTCACGGTAGGCGGTATGGGCCAGCATGGACTTGCCGTTGACATCGCCGGCTGCGTAAACTTCAGGAATATTGGTCTTCATATGCTCATCGGTGACAATGGCGCCGCGTTCTGTCATCACATGAATGGCCTCAAGGCCGATGTCCTTGGTATTGGCTCTTCTTCCAATGGAAAGGAGCACTTTGTCGGCCGGTACCGACTCCAGTTTGCCATCCTTCTCAAATACCACGCTGCCGCTCTTAACCTCGGTGACTTTGGCGTTCAGGTGGAAGGTCATGCCCTTCTTCTCATAGCCCTTTTTCAGAAGCTTTACAAGATCCGGGTCATTTTCACCTGCAATATGGTCCAGCATTTCAATGACTGTTACCTCAGTGCCGATGCTGGTGAAATAGGAGGCCATTTCAAGACCGATGACACCGCCTCCTATGACTGTCAGCTTTTTGGGAGCTTCAGCCAAATCCAGGGTTTCGCGGTTGGTCATGACAAAGCCCGAAGCAAGACCTTCCTTAAGGCCGGGAATGGGGGGAACTGCCGGGGAAGAACCGGTGGCAATCAAAAGCCTTTTGCCGGTATAGGTCTCGCCATTGGCGGTAACGGTATAGCCCTCGGCATTTTTGCCGGTGATAACGCCCTCGCCGTCGACAAGGGTTACATGATTTGCTTTTAATGTGGCCTTTACACCGCTTACCAGTGTTTTGACCACCTTGTTCTTGCGCTCCACTACAGCGGCGTGGTTAATGGAAAGGCCCTGGGCCTCCACACCGTATTTTCCGCCGTGAGCTGCGTTATCATATATCTTTGCGCTGTACAGCAGGGTCTTGGTGGGGATGCATCCCTCGTTGAGACACACGCCGCCAACGCTTCGCTTCTCCATGAGAAGTACGCTTAAGCCTGCATGGCCTGCCCGTTCACTGGCCAGATAGCCTGCGGGGCCGCCGCCGAGCACGATTAAATCAAATGTCATTTGCGTATCCTCCTTAACCGATCAATAGTGTGGTGAAATTCTCCAGTGCGTCTTTGAGTTCCATCAGGAATCTGGACGCGGGCGCACCGTCAACGGCCCGGTGATCATAAGTGAGGGAGAGACCCATGGCAGGGTAAGTTGTAATGGTTCCATTGACTGTGCGCACACGTTCAGTAATGCCGTTCACACCCAGAATACCTGTCTGCGGCGGGTTGATAACAGGAGTAAAGCTCTCAATACCAAAGGTACCGAGATTGGATATGGTGAAAGTACCGCCCGTCAGGAGATCAGGTGAGATATTGCCTTCCTGGCAGGCCTTGGCCAGAGCCTTGGCCTCGATGGAAATCTCTTTCAAGCTCTTTGTATCAGCATTAAAAAGTGTGGGCACCATAAGGCCCCGCGGTGTATCTACCGCAATACCCAGATGCACATGCTTGAAACAGCGAATTTTGTCATCAAGGAAATGAGCGTTCAGATCCTTGTGGTTTTTCAGCACTCTGGACACTGCAAAGAGAATAATATCGTTGATGGTGATCTTGGGCAAATCCATCTTCTCTGCAGCAGCTTTTACCTGCTTGCGGAATGCTGAGATATTGGTGGTATCGAAAGAAGTATTATTGGTGAGCTGAGCCATGGTGGAAAGACTCTGATGCATGCTCTTGGCAATAATTTTGCGAATGTTGGTCAGCTTCACATCTTCAAATTCAGAAGCTGCGGCAACAGAGGCGGCTGGCTGGGCAGCAGGGGCCCCAGTATGTACGGAAGCTTCGGAAGCCGTATTGCGGCCTTCCTGGGCAAGGCGGATGACGTCTCGCTCAATAACACGTCCGTGAGGGCCGGTGGATGCAGCGAGGGATGGATCTATCTTCATGCGCTCGCCCGTCAGTCTTGCACGGGGAGAAATGGCTCCGGTTCCGGATGCAGCGGGACTGGCGGAGGCTTCTGCCTTGACAGCGGGAGCTGCTTCGGGTTCGGCTTTTTCTGCCGGCGCCTCTTGTGCCCGTGCTTCATTTGCGCCCGTTCTGGGATCAAATTCACCGAAGCTCTCGCCGGGATTTCCTATGACTGCTACGTTTGTTAAGCAGGGCACATCGTCGCCCTCTTCGAAAAATACGGCAAGCATGGTCCCGTCTAACTTGGCTTCTTCTTCAAAGGTTGCCTTATCTGTCTCGTAGGTGAACAGAATGTCCCCGACCTTCACGGTATCACCGGGCTTTTTATGCCATTCACCAATGATGCAGCTTTCAACGGATTGCCCTTGCCGGGGCAGGATTACTGGTGTTGCCATGGATTTTCACTCCTTCTGATAGACAAAAAATGTAATTATAAATCAAATACTTGTTAAGAATGCGATATATTATGATGTAAATTATCATCAATATGTTATATGTTATCAAAATTAACCTTCAGTGTCAATGAATTATTGGGGATCCTTCGATTCGCAATATGAAAAATATTTTGCACTGAAAGATTAATCACGGTACCTGCAGAGTGAATTAAAGTGTGCCCTCGGGAAAATTTATGGAATGGATGAAAAAAACGAGCTCCTCTTTCAACTTAAAGAGAAGCCCGTTTTTTATGTGTGTGCCACGCATACCCGTGGATAGGTGCATGGCTTGCTCCTCTCCCTGAGTTTTTGGCTAGATACTTATGGCTTAATGGCTTAAAAGTTGCATTCAAATAACCGACCGGGCCGCCTGCAATGATCTCTAGCATGCAATCATCGAAAGGATAATCTGGCGGAAAGCCGTTTGCTTTATCGAGTAAAAGCTTGAGGGCCTTTTTCTTTTCAGGCTGCCAGCGATCGGCATTTTTTAATACTCAACGGGCAGATAAAGCTATCTTATATAGTTCATCTTTTACGATTGCGGCATTAATTATCTTGTATTTGTTTCTATTATTTTTACTTGGCACAATAAACATAGAGTTTTCAGGATTTGAAATTACAAAACAATAATCGCCAATGTGCTGCGGCATCTCAAATAACATTACTCCCGCATCATAAAGTTCTATTATGAAATAATCATCTGCGCGTACATAAGATAATTTCATTGAGAATATTCCGTCATAATGAACCAGCTCCCGTCGAATTTCGAGTGATTCCAAATGGCATACTATATTAGAAACTGTTTTCTGATCTTCTATCCAAGTATCAAAGTTATCGTTATTACTTCTTATTTTGATAGCAGGGTTAGTTGGAATATGTATCTTGAATGGCGATATATACCATGAAAAGACGGCACACGACATTATAACAATGAATGCTAGTGCGGTTATTACATATGCTTTAACATTTTTTCGATTCTTAGCAATATAAACAATAAATATAATTATTGACACCAGCAACAACAAGATCAGTAAAATGCCCATATTCCAACTTCACCCCTAACATGCCGGATGCAGACGATATATTTGCCGCATCTGGTATGTTTAAATCAATCAGTTAAAATACCATGTCATTCCGTTAACCTCATATGATATCCATTCAATAACGGGATTGAAAAGGTTATAATATGCTGTACGCCATGGAAAGTCAAAATCAGGCGACTTAGTTATAGTATTAGGATACTGATATGTACTTTCTTGCGTCCCTACTCCATTTACAACAAATTGTTGATACTCAGTAATCTGTTTTATGGTAATTTTCTGCGAGCAATAGCCCAAATACCAGTTAGTACCGTCATATAATCCATATGTCCATTGCGAAACCCCATCATACTTTAACTCCATTTGAGTAAAATCGTTTGCACTTGCCGAATATACATTTCCCCCGGCAGCTGCCTGAAACAGACTTATCAATGTCCCACCAAGGCCAACTGCCTCATGGAAAAATCCGCCTATGTACATGCCGACCTCATAAACAAGTTTTGCAATCGTCAGTGCCTGGGAACCAGTGACCTTAAACTCATAGCCAGTGGAAATATTATACACATAAACCTGGTCACTCTTTCATAGACATGCCATTATATGTGTAATAAACAGTGTCCATCGTTCTTGGAAGAAGCTCCTGCGAGAAGAGCGTAGCAACCGCACCCTCGTTCTCGGGTACATCACGCACTCTCTCGGAAAGGTCTAGGATGTATTCTTTCACCTCGTCTGTGACATTGTCCATTTCTAACACTCATTTACCGCATTAACATCACTTAATTCGATATCAAGCCGACCAACAGGGAGCAATATGTTTTCCGACGAATCAACTACCATAGCATACCCGCCGTTAGCCGATCTCACAATCGAGGAAAACTCAGTGTGAATAGAATATTTCGCAGATAATGAAATCGAATCATTTGTGGCAAATGCCGGAGTTCCAATGGTAAGGGAAATTGCCACGCAAAGAACTAAACTTATAATCTTTTTCAATGTCAAAACTCCTTTCTAGCGTATAACACATCTACCTCTGTTCTGCCAGCCAAATTTGAAATAGCACAAACCTGCATTTCAGCATATCAGCAAAAGAACAATCATAGGCATCACCTCCTACATGAATTACGGTTTAAAAGAGTGACGGCTTTATCTTTTTCCGCCTCGTGCCTACATAATGTTGAAATTGGATTGTCAGCATCGGCAATGGTTACCCTCGAACACTAGTTTTCATCTAACATTATCTGTACATAATTATTTATCTTTCTATAATATACATTGTCCGAGCGCCTCAAAAAGTGACATGAAAAAAGAAAAAACTGTAAATCTCACTTTTCTGATATAATTGATATTAAAAGATACCAAGGTGTTATAAAATCTGCCCCGTGGATGCTATACAAGTTCAGAAATCAATTCTAAACATACAAGACACATAAAGCAGGGTATTATGAGCTCTAAATTTGATAGAGAAATATCTGGTAGATGGCTCAAAGAGGCAAGAAAAGCAAAAGGTATGTTGGACGGGACATTATCAAAGCTCTATGGCGTGCCCTATCGTATATCCGGTATATTGAAAGCAGCAGCATAAGCATAGATATGTTGGTGACAATTTACTTACCACTCAAGATATATGAATCCGGAACAGCTTGATGTTGTCAATAAGCTTGTAGTAATAGTTGTAGAACATTTTAACAAATAACCGAATGCAAAGCATAGAGACGGGGGGGTGGTCAGCATCAGCGGAAGTATAAATAAAGAAGAATTTTTGACAAAGCTCTATTTAGAGAATTATTCTTTTATGGTCGATTTTGCGGGTGAATTTTTCAGAACACAAGATATTGCTGAAGACGTGGTGCAGGAAACATTTGTCATTGCTCAAAGGAAAATAGACAGCCTTCTCGCGAGTTCAAAACCCGTTGGGTGGTTGATGAATGCACTTAAAAATGTTATTGGCACTACTTACCGTCGGCATAATAGATTAGTGCAATATCATGTTCCGTTGGACCAAGATATTGCTGACAACATGATTTTCTTGAAGCTACAGCTCAAATATGGCGGAGTTATAGAAAAAGAAGATTTAGACTTACTTATCTGGATATACTGTGACGATATGCCCTATCAAGAGGCGGCAGACTGTCTTAACATAAAGCTTGATGCATGCAAGAAACGAATACAACGAGCAAAAGAAAAGTTTCGTAAAACAATGCTAATCGGGTAGGAGGCTTATCATTATTTGATAAGCCTCCTACCCGATTAGCATCATATTTGATTTGAAGTTTTTTCCCGGTATGCTGAAATGTTCTGGGAAAAATCTGATTTATTCGAGATCCTTTGCCTCTGGCAAGCCGTTTTTGTTCCAGCCGCCATCCACAAACAGTGTTTGTCCCGTGATGCCGCTGGCCTCATCTGAAAGCAGGAAGCATACTGCGGCCGCAATTTCCTCGGGAAGCAGATAGCGCTTCAGGGGGACGACCGACATGCCGGCCTTTTCATCAATAATGCCTTCTGCAATGCCCTGCTTTACCATATCGGTATAGACATATCCGGGGGCGACCGCGTTCACACGGATATTGAAACGGCCCCATTCGTTTCCGAGAGCTGCTGCAAGACCGTTTACAGCCGCCTTTGAAATACAGTAAGGGGTGCGCTTGGTGGTGAATCGCTCGGAATTTGCAGACGAGGTGCAGACAATGGCCCCGCCGCCCTGCTGCTTCATATAGCGCGCCGCAGCGCGGGATGCAAAATAATAGGATTTGAGATTGATGTCCATGAGAAGATCATAGTCTTCTTCAGGGAATTCAGTAGCCCATTTGCGAATTTGGATGCCGGCATTGTTTACAAGAAAATCGATGCGTCCATGTTTTCTTGCAATATATTCGATCATCGTATCGATCTGGCTGACTTTGGTCAGGTCAATGGTGTAGCCTTCCGCCGAATAACCGGCTCCGACCAGCTCTCCCACTGCGGCATCCAAGGCCTCATGGTCGACGTCGGCGGCAACAACTATTGTGCCCTCCTGTGCAAGCCGCAGTGCCATAGCTTTGCCCAGGCCCTTGGCGGCGCCTGTAACAATTGCAATTTTTCCTTTTAAGCCTTTCATAATACTGCCCCTCTCTACATTGTAAATTAGAAAATAACTCCGGATTCCATCAGCCGGAGCCCTGTTTCTCTTTTTATTTAGTAACACAATACTACAGGACTGTCAATGTTTGCAGGTACTTGCCGGATTCCTACTTTCATCAGACTTGCAGTAAGCAAAAGTCCATTCTTCGAAAATTATTATTGGATCCGGATCGTCCTTTCGCTGCTTCAAGGAAATTCAGAGGAAATTGATGCCGGGAGTTCTTACATTCACAATTTGCTATATAAATAATAAAAGATTGTAGGGAATCGGTGAGGAGGAGAGAGCATTGGGTGAGAAAAAGCACATGAAGGCACTGGTCAAAAAATACAGGAAGCCGGGAATCTGGCTTGAAGAAGTGCCCATCCCCAAGGTCGGAATCAATGACGTGCTCATTAAGATCAATAAAACCTCCATTTGCGGGACGGACATGCATATTTACAACTGGGATGAATGGGCTCAGAAGAATATTTTTACGCCCCTGATCGTCGGCCATGAGTTTGTCGGCACGGTGGCCAAAACAGGGAGCAATGTCAGGAATTTTCAGCCGGGTGACCTGGTTTCCGGCGAGGGGCATATTGTCTGCGGCAAATGCCGGAATTGTCTGGCGGGCCGGAAGCACATGTGCAAAAGCACAAAAGGCGTAGGCGTTCACCGTTCGGGCGCTTTTGCCGAATATCTGTGCATTCCTGAATCCAATGTGTGGCATTGTAGCCCATCCATACCCATGGAGCTGTACAGCTGTTTTGACCCCTTTGGCAACGCCGTCCATACAGCCCTTGCCTTTGACGTGCTGGGAGAGGATGTGCTGATCACCGGGGCAGGCCCCATCGGGATAATGGCGGCGGCAGTGGTGAAATTTGCCGGAGCCCGGCATGTTGTCATTACAGATATCAATGAATACCGGCTGGAGCTGGCCAAAAAAATGGGGGTTACAAAGGCGGTCAATATCAATAATGAGTCCCTCGCCAATATTATGAAAGAGCTGGATATGAAGGAAGGTTTTGACGTGGGGCTTGAGATGTCGGGCAGCGGCGCTGCCCTGCGGGAAATGATCGACGTCATGTATCACGGCGGTAAAATTGCGCTTCTGGGAATACAAAAAAATAATACAACCATTGACTGGGAGAAGGTGGTGTTTAACGGACTGACCATAAGGGGCATCTATGGCCGGCAGATTTATGAAACCTGGTATAAGATGACGGTCATGCTGGAGTCGGGCTTGGATATCGCCCAGGTTATCACACATCATTTTCATTTTACTGATTTTCAAAAAGCCTTTGAGGTGATGTCCTCAGGTAAATCCGGAAAAATCATATTGGAATGGTCAAAAATGGAGGTGGACTAAAAAATGCTTGGGAAAGCAAGGGCGTTTTATGGGCAAGAGCTAAGCAGTATTAAAAGCAGCGGTCTTTATAAGGATGAAAGAATTATTACAGGTGCCCAGGGAGCCGTTATTGATACCGTGTTGAATAAAGGCGTCATTAATATGTGCGCCAATAATTATTTGGGTCTGGCCGGCCATCCAAAAGTGCTGGCCTCGGCCAAAGAAAGCCTGGATAAATGGGGCTACGGCCTTTCTTCGGTCAGGTTTATCTGTGGCACCCAGGAAATTCATAAGGTGCTGGAAAGAAGGATTTCAGAATTTCTTGGCACGGAGGGAACCATTCTTTATTCCTCCTGCTTTGATGCCAATGGGGGACTTTTTGAAACATTGCTTTCAGATCAGGATGCCGTCATCAGCGATGAACTCAATCATGCCAGCATTATTGATGGAATACGGCTTTGCAAGGCCGCCCGGTTCAGGTATAAAAATAATGATATGGAAGACCTGGAGGAAAAGCTGAAGGAAACGCAAAATATGCGTTTTCGCATGATCGCAACCGACGGTGTGTTTTCGATGGATGGCATTATAGCGGATTTAAAGCAGATATGCATGCTCGCTGAAAAATACAATGCCATGGTGATGGTGGATGACAGCCATGCGGCAGGTTTCATAGGCCCGAAAGGGCGGGGCACCCATGAATATCATGAAGTCATGGACCGGGTGGATATTATCACCGGCACCCTGGGAAAAGCGCTGGGAGGAGCCAGCGGCGGCTATGCCAGCGGGAGGAAGGAGATCATCGAGCTGCTGCGGCAGCGGTCAAGGCCCTACCTTTTTTCCAATACGCTGTCTCCTGTTATTGCCGCAGCCTCCATTCAGGTTCTTGACTTGCTGACAGCTTCCACGTATTACAGGGACAGGCTGGAAGAAAATACAAAGTATTTCAGGGAAGAAATTTTCAAAGCGGGCTTTCAAATAAAGGAGGGCATACACCCCATTGTACCCATCATGCTGGGCGAGGCCAAAACGGCAGCAGAAATGTCGGAAAGGCTTTTAGCAAAGGGAGTCTATGCAGTGGGCTTCTCTTACCCTGTGGTGCCCAAAGGAAAGGCAAGGATCAGGGTACAGCTTTCAGCAGCCCATTCTATAGAGAATCTGGCTTTTGCGGTCAGGGCTTTTAAAGAGGCGAAAGAAGAGATGGGGCTATAATATTAAATATGATCCTTTAATCAATGGCAAAAAAATTTGGGGTGGCTTTAAATAATGGCGCAAAGCAGCCATAGAATGAAAAAACATGAAGATTTGCAGGGATATTATTTCGTCGGGATATAGACTTTTGCCATACCGGGTGTTAAAATACTAACAAATTTAATTGATTACGATAAAGTAAAAAAGTATAGATAAAGAAACGGAGTGAAGCCATTATGGCAAGAGTGTATAATTTTTCAGCAGGCCCCGGTACTCTTCCCGAGGAAGTTCTAAAACAAGCATCAGAAGAATTGTTGGACTATAAAGGCTCCGGCATGTCGGTGATGGAAATGAGCCACCGCTCTCCCTGGTATGAAAATATCCATAATAAGGCCATCAGTGATCTTCGTGAGATCATGAACATTCCTGACAACTATAAGGTTCTTTTCTTACAGGGCGGCGCACATCTGCAATTTTCCATGATTCCTCTCAATTTAAAGAAAAATGGCAAGGCAGATTACCTGGTAGCCGGCACCTGGGGGAAAAAAGCCAGTGCCGAGGCCAAAAAGTATCTTACAGTGAATGTGGTGGCTTCCTCGGAGGATAAGAAATTTACCTATCACCCCAAGGTCGATCCCTCTTTATTGACCGGGGATGCGGATTATTACCATGTAACCACCAATAATACCGTTTATGGAACAAGGCTTCGGGATAAGGATACCACCTGTCTTAAAAATGTCCCCCTGGTAGCCGATATGTCATCCAATATTCTCTCAGAGGTTTATGATGTATCCAGATTTGGCGTTATTTATGCCGGAGCCCAGAAGAATATGGGCCCCGCCGGTGTTACGGTTGTCATCATCCGTGAAGATCTGATTCGGGATACCGACCCCATGGTTCCTACCATGCTTCAATATAAGACTCATTCCGAAAGCAACTCTCTTTATAACACACCGCCCTGCTACAGTATTTATGTGTGCGGTCTGGTTTATGACTGGGTCAAAAGAAAAGGGGGCGTAGGAGTTATCCACGCAATCAATGAGAAGAAAGCCGCGCTGATCTATGATTATATTGACCGTTCGAACCTTTTTAAAGGTACTGTTGAGAAATATGACCGTTCTATTATGAATGTCAATTTTGTGACAGGCAGTGAGGAACTGGACAAAAAGTTTATTCGTGAAGCAGGGGAAAGAGGCCTTGTCAATTTGAAAGGCTACAGGACTGTGGGCGGCATGAGGGCCAGCATCTATAATGCAATGCCCGTAGAAGGGGTACAGGCCCTGGTTGAGTTCATGAAAGACTTTGAAGCGAACAATATATAAAAAAGGTTAAAGGAAGCAGCTGTCCGAATCAAACGGCAGCTGTTTTCCGAAACTTTTTCGGCCAAGGGCCGCTTAATCGTTATAGCCTGAATTTTTCAAATGATCTTTTGCAGTCTGCGCAATTTTATAGACAGTCCGATATTGGTTATCGTCAAGCTCTTTTATAAGCAAAGACATCTCTTCCAACCGTGAAGAATCAGATTTTATTTTTTTTACCAGGGAGTCAATGGTCACACTGAAAAACTCTGAGATATGAACAAGATTTTCTATGCTTAATGAACGTTCCCCTCTTTCAACACAACCTAAAAAAGAAGGTGAAATATCGAGCTTCTCTGCCAGCTTTTCTATCGTCAGTCCCCTTTTTATGCGTTCCCTGCGAATTCTTGCACCTATTGTTTTGCGTATATCTGCGTTACTTTGATTCATACCACACCTCATTGTCTAATTTATCTGTTAAACACCCATAGCTTCCACGCACTAAAAGAGTTATAATAATGCTAAAAGAGTTTCATGTCACTCTTATTATCGTGAAATAAAAAGGTTCCCGGGATTCGGCAGCACTTTGATTGCGTTAATGGGCAGGGTCCTTCTTTTTGAGGTGCGGGGCTATGAATAAAAATGATTTGTATTATCATATCTGCAGTCTCAGGGCAGAGCTGGAGGCGGCCATGAGGAAAATTCTCCCTGGAGAGGCTTCGGAAAACGATTCTATTTTAAGCATGAGCCGCAGATTGGATCGTATGATCTCAGAATATATCAGAATCAGCGAGGAGCCTTAACTCGTAATTTAGTGCCTTGAATGACATCAAAGTGTGTAAGCGGAGCAGGAT
>DOHN01000202.1:12783-17588 GCA_003535195.1 Ruminiclostridium sp. | reverse complement strand
GATTGCGGAGCTACCGAATAAAATCCTGGACGGATTTTCTTGAGGGCACACTTTAATATCACTCTATAGGCACCAAGAGAAATAGCCTTGTTTTTTTAAATGCCCTACTGTATGATGAAAGTGATTTAAATGATTAAAAATAAGGTAAGTTACATATATATCTTTTAGTTGGAGGTTGGGATGCTTTTTGGCATCCTTTATAATGAATGCGGATTAAATTAGATGACAGTTTGCTCTTAAAGGTGGAAAAACCGGCTAAATATACAGGAAATGAATGGAATATGGTCAAGAAAAATCCGGAGGAGGTATCTCTCCGTTTTGCCTTTTGTTTTCCTGATGATTATGAAATTGGCATGTCCCACCTGGGCATGAAAATCATGTACCATGTTTTAAATAAGCGAGAAGATACCTATTGCGAAAGAGCCTTTGCTCCATGGGCCGATATGGAGGCCCTGCTCCGGGAGAATAACATTCCTTTGTATACCCTGGAAACCTATACCCCGCTCCATGAATTTGATATGGTCGGATTTACCCTGCAGTATGAAATGAGTTTTTCCAACATTCTCAATATGTTGGATTTAGGAGGAATTCCGGTTCTGTCAAAAGAGCGTACGGGAAATATGCCCTTTGTTTTAGCCGGCGGTCCCTGCGCATGCAATCCGGAACCCATAGCCGACTTTATCGACTTTTTCGTCATCGGAGAGGGAGAAGAAGTAACCCCTGAGATTATTGAAGAATATAAGAAATGGAAAGGCTCGGGAGAGAGCAGGGATCAGTTTCTGGAACGGATTGCCGTCATTGAAGGCGTTTACGTTCCCAAGCTGTATGATGTTTCTTATCATGAGGACGGCACCATAAAAGAGGTGAAGCCCAGCAGCCCTATAGCCCCTGCCAAAGTTAAAAGACGCCTGATCCGGGATCTGGATGCGGTGGATTTTCCTGATGATATTATTGTGCCCTATGTGGGAACGGTGCATGACAGGATTATGCTGGAGCTTTTCCGGGGCTGTATCCGCGGCTGCCGTTTCTGCCAGGCGGGCTTTATATACCGCCCTGTTCGTGAGCGGAGCTATGAGAAATTGCTGGATCTTGCCCAAAAGTCTGTTGAAAAAACAGGGTATGATGAAATTTCATTGATTTCCCTCAGTACCAGCGATTATTCCAGCCTGCCGGACCTATGCAATAATTTGATCAAATTTACCGAATCAGAAAAGGTGAGCCTTTCCCTTCCTTCGCTGCGGGTGGATAATTTTTCCCTGGGCCTTATGGAAAAGGTCTCCAAGGTACGCAAAAGCGGGCTGACCTTTGCCCCCGAAGCAGGAACTCAGAGACTTCGGGATGTGATTAACAAGGGCGTTACCGATGAGGATCTCGTATCTTCGGTCCAGCTTGCTGTGGCAGGGGGTTGGAGTTCTGTCAAGCTTTATTTTATGCTCGGACTTCCAACCGAGGCCATGGAGGATGTAGAGGGGATCGCCGATATGGGAATTAACCTTCTTGAAGCCTGCCGCGGCCTGCCGGGAGAATACAGCAAAGCCCTGCGGATTACCCTCAGTACCTCCTGCTTTGTGCCAAAGCCTTTTACACCTTTTCAGTGGGAACCCATGGATAGTATGGCGAGCCTGATGGAGAAGCAGTACCATTTAAAGGATCGCATCAAAAAACGTACTCGGAGGATTGACTATCGCTATCACGATGCAAAGCTCAGCTTTATGGAGGCTGTTCTTGCCAGGGGTGACCGGAGGATAGGGCAGGTTCTGTATGCTGCGTGGAAAAAGGGCTGTAAGTTTGACGGCTGGGATGAGTTCTTCTCCTTTGACAAATGGATGGAGGCCTTCCGTGAATGCGGCATAGACCCTGAATTCTATGCCAACAGAAAGAGAAAATTTACTGAGGTGATGCCATGGGATCATCTGGATATGGGAATTTCCAAGGATTTTTTACAGCATGAATGTCAAAAAGCCTATGAGGGAGATCTCACCAGAAATTGTGCTGTTGGCTGCTCTCAGTGCGGAGCTCAGGCTTATAAAGCGGGGATATGCACAAAAGCAAAGAGAGGTGCATCTGAGAATGGCTAAGGCGTTAAGGTTTAAATTTTCCCGAAGCGAGCAGTTGAAATATATTGCTCACCTGGATATTTTAAGAGTTTTCGAGCGGGCTTTAAAGCGGTCAAAACTGCCCCTGGCCTATACCCAGGGTTTTAATCCAAGGCAGAAGCTGGTCTTCGGCCTGCCCATGTCCATTGGCCTTACCAGTGAGGCGGAGTATGCAGATATTGAATTTGAGCAGGATGTGGCGCCGGAGGATTTTATCAGGAGCATGAATTCCAGCCTTCCCGAGGGAATCCGGATATTGGAGGCTGTGGAACAAAATATTAATGATAATATCATGAACCAGATCACAGCCGCCAAATACGAGATCGGGCTGGAGACCCGGGAGGACATCAGCCAGAATGAAATGGACAATATTCTTCATAGGCTGCTTTCCAGGGATGAAATTTTTGTTCTGAAAAAAACCAAGAAGGGAATGCGCCCCGTCAACATACGCCCGTGGATTTATTCGCTGTCCATCCGGAAAAAAGAGATGAACAGCTTTTTGATGGAGGCTTTTTTAAGCGCCGGAGCGGAGAATAATTTAAGGGCCGACCTCTTGATGCAGGCCTTTAATCAGGAAACGGGCCTGGAGGCAAAAACGCTGGCCATGCACCGCAAGGCCCTTTATGCCTCCTCTTTTAACAAGTGGCAGGACCCCTTCGAGGTGGCCAATGGTTAAAGAGGTGCTGGTGGATGTAGGTATTGGCGAGATCCGGCTGGCAGCCCTGGAAAATGGTCAACCTGTTGAAATTTATATTGAAAAAAAAGATCATGAAAGCCTTGTGGGCAATATCTACAGGGGCAAGGTGGAGCGGGTGCTTCCCGGAATGCAGGCCGCCTTTGTGGATATAGGCCTTGAGAAAAATGCTTTTTTGTATGTGAAGGACGTTATACCCGTCAGCTATAATGACGAGGGAGAGTTGCTTTTCTCGGGCGAAGACTTTTCTGATATTTCAGAAGTGCTGTCCTGCGGCGAGGAAATTTCTGTGCAGGTAATCAAGGACGCCACAGGAAACAAAGGGCCACGCGTATCAACACGGCTGTCGCTGCCGGGACGGTATTGCGTCACGATGCCCCATTCCAATGTTTTTGGCATTTCCAAAAGAATTACCGATCAGAATGAAAGAAAGCGCCTCAGGCAAATTTTCGAAAAAGCAAAGCCCGAAAACGTAGGCATCATTGTCAGAACAGCCGCTGAGAATGTTTTGGAAGAACAGCTGATAGAGGATATGGAGGAGCTTGAGGCGCTGTGCAGGGGCCTTGCTTTGAAGGAACAGAAGGGTGCGGTTCCCCGGCTGATATACAGGGAACCGGATATCATCAGCCATGCTATCAGAGAATATTTGAAAGCAGATACCGACCGGTTTCTTATAAACAACCGGGAGGAATATGAGAAGGTGCTGGCTTTATTGGGGGATGCGGCGCCCGGGCTGAAAACCAAAGTCCAATACTTTTCCAAGAACTATGACATGTTTGCCTATTATCATGTGGAAAGTGCCCTGGAAGAGGCCCTGTCCAGAAAAGTCTGGCTGAAAAGCGGCGCATATTTGATTTTTGACCGTACCGAAGCCCTTTCGGTCATTGATGTAAACAGCGGAAAATTTGTCGGCAAATCCGATTTGGAGGAAACAGCCTTAAAAATCAATCTGGAGGCTGCAAAGGAAATCGCTCACCAGATCCGGCTGCGAAATTTGAGCGGTATCATTATCATTGATTTTATTGATATGCATCAAAGGGACCACCGGGATCAGGTGGTGCAAACCCTGAAGGAGGCTGTGAAAACAGACAGGACCCAAACAGTGGTTGTGGATATGACAAATTTGGGGCTGGTGGAGCTTACCAGGAAAAAAATCCGGCAGCCTCTGTATAAAAGCTTTACTGTGGACTGCCGTGTCTGCCATGGCACCGGCTATTATATTTCACCGGTTACCGCTGCCCGGCGCATTGAAAAAAGAATCGACTCCCAGATGGCAGAAGCCGGTCATGGATGCCTTGAGGTCTATGTCCATCCGGAGATTCTAAGGGTATTGGAAACCAGTGAAAAGGACTCTGTTGAAAATCTGAAAACTCGCTATAACTGCGGGCTTAAGCTGATCTCTTCCAAAGATGCGGATTATGATGAAGCTTTTATCAGAAAAATTGAGATCTGAATGACTTCTTACTGGGGGAAATTGTTTTGGATAACAAATCAGGACAGGGTAAACGCACCTTGATGATGCTCATCATCGTTTTATTCTGGTTTTCAAATTATGTCTATGTGCCCATTTTCAGTACATACTGCACCTCGGTGGGTGCACCCCTGGCTATGACCGGTATCATCATAGGTTCTTACGGACTCACACAAATGCTCCTCCGCCTTCCCATCGGGATCGTATCCGATATGCTTAGAAACCGGCGCCTTTTTTTATTTCTGGGCACTATTTCGTCCCTGTTAAGCAGTGCCGGCCTTTATTTTTTTACATCGCCGCTGCTGCTCCTGCTGTTTAGGGCCATGGCGGGATTGACCGCCTCCCACTGGGCCATTTACATCACTACATACTCCGGCCTGGGAGAAGAGGAGGACAGTGGCCGCTCTCTCGGCATTGTTAATGCATTAATGGCCCTGGGCCAGATTTTAGCAACTTTTTCGGGAGGCCTGGCCGCAGAATATATCGGTGTCAAATCAACCTTTTTAATATCGGCGGGGGGGGCCCCTATTGGGGTGATCCTTCT
>DOHN01000202.1:10770-12666 GCA_003535195.1 Ruminiclostridium sp. | reverse complement strand
GCGGCCCTTATTGGGTTGATCCTTCTGCTGTTTATACCCGAAACCTATGAGGCGCAGGATCAAAAAGTTTCAATAAGCGATTTTACTTCACTTTTCAGGGACTCAAAATTATTGTTCTATTCATTCATGGGACTATTTTTTCAATATATTCACACCTCCTCGCTGCTGGGCTTTGTCCCCAGCCTCTTAGAGGCAATCGGCGCCAGTGACTTTGAAAAAGGTCTGGGAACCACCCTTGCCTTAATACCGGGCATCATCGGGGGACCGTTGGCCATGAGCTTATTGAGCCGCCGCCTTGGCATCAGGCGGATGGGCATCATTGGGTTTCTGCTTCTCTCGGTACCCATGTTCTTTTTCCCGTTTATTAAAAGTATACCCCTGATGCTTTTTGCAGAATTTATCACCGGTTTTGGCAAGGGTACGCTGATGCCCCTGTTTATGGCTGGTGCAACAAGCCACTTGCCTTCCGATACCCATTCTACCGCTTTTAGCGTCTACCAGGCTGTTTACGGGATTGGAATGTGGATTGGCCCGTCCATATCGGGCTATATCAGCAACCTTTTTTCTATCAAGGCCGCATTTATCTGCCTGGGATTTGTCGGCGCAGCAGCCATTATAATATTGTTTGCACATAAGGAGGAAAAAATTATCGTTCAATAAACGCCGCAGACTTTACATTCTCTATGCAATAAATTAAACTCAATTTAGGAAACAACAATTAAAAACGAGGGGGTTAAGAGAGAGTTCGCGCTCGAGGAACCCCTATATATCGGAGTGGTATAGACCACTTAAATGATTAGCGAAAGGGGAACTTATTATGACTCATATGTGGCAGGAAATTATGGACCAGCCGGGTGTACTCAGAAATGCTCTGGAACAGAATTATAAAACGATTGAGGATCTGGTGGCGCTGCTAAAGGAAAAGAAAATCCGTCATGTCGTTATTGCCGCCAGAGGAACCTCGCATCATGCGGCAGTATATGCCAAGTATACTATTGAAATTAAGCTCGGCATCCCTGTTTTGCTTGCAGCGCCGTCGGTGTTTACCATGTATCATCAGAAGCCGGATATGAAAGACAGCCTTGTCATCGGAATATCCCAGTCGGGAAGGGCTCAGGACGTCCTGGAGGTGGTGAAATCGGCCAGGGAACAAGGAGCTCTTACAGCAACCGTTACCAATTTTACCGATTCCCCTCTGGCACAGGAAGCGTCGTTCCATCTGTTCTGCGCTTCCGGGGTAGAAAAAAGTGTTGCCGCAACGAAAACTTTTATGGCCCAGATATATCTTCTCGCACAGCTGGTGGCCTTCTGGGCAGACGATGAAGAGTTTAAAAAGGAGCTTTCAGAGGTGCCGGGTCTGCTTGAACAAACCCTTGGGGAAGCAGGCCAGATTCAACAGGCAGCGACCCGTTACCGCTTCATGAATGAATGCTTTGTACTGGCCAGGGGAGTAAATTATTCCATTGCGCTGGAGTCTGCTTTGAAAATTCAGGAAACAACCTATGTCCGGGCTAAGGCCTATGCAACCTCTGATTTCCATCACGGACCCTTTGCCATGATTGAGAATAATATGCCCGTTATCATTTATGCGCCAAAAGGGCCAAGTCTTGCTGATACGATGGAGATGATCGGCAAACTGAAAAGCGCAGGAGCCGATATTCTGACTATATCCAGCGATCCCGGCGTCATCGCCATGGGAGACTGCTCCATTACCACACCTGATTCGGCCAGCGACTTTATCACACCGTTTATCAACACTGCCATAGGGCAGATGTTCGCCTGTGACCTGGCGCTTTTAAAAGGGCTGAGTCCTGACACGCCCAGAGGCTTAACCAAGATCACCATTACACGGTGAAGGTTTTGGCGGTTTTACAAGCTTACATATCAAGGGGGCTG
>DOHN01000202.1:8163-10618 GCA_003535195.1 Ruminiclostridium sp. | reverse complement strand
CGGCAGCCCCTTCATTATCAAGCCTATTTATTCCGGAAGCGCTTGGGGGTCTATAATTCCTTTTTCAATCAAATAATTCAGAGTGTTCTTATATCCAGGATGAAGAGATTTTGAATATCTGGGTACATTTAATAATATGCCCTTGTCTTTAAATTCAAAGGTGATATCTATGTAACCCTTTTTCCTTGTGGCGGGGCGGTCGAACATGCTTTCCAGGGGATCGTCCAGCGCCAGAATATCCTGTTGATAGGCGGTGAGAAAATCCTGGATGTTCTCGTTGAGTTCAAAGTCGTTAGATGATCCGTCGACAGTGCTATAATAGAGTATTATGCGCTCGATATCGGCGGCAGTTTTGCCGATGATGGGCTCGTACCGCTCTCTTACCCCGGGAATGGACAGATATTTCCTCAAAAGTTCATCCAGCTCTGTATTGTTTTTATACGTTTTGAGGTAATATTGCCGTTCTATGAGAGTACCGTCATTTAATCTGTATGCGAAGTAAAGGCTGCGGTCAATAAAGTTGTTTTGGAGCTCTTCATCGTTGGAGGAGGCGCGCAGTCTGGCTGCAGTGGCCTCATTTTCTTTAAAGAGCGCTTCATTCCTGACAATATAGTCATGAATCTGCCGGGCCAGGGTAATAGCCTCCCGGTTGTCCACGATTCCCTGCATTTCTTTTCGCAGCTCGTCGATGTGAGCGTCTGTCAGAACTCGTGGAGGCTCATCTTCATGATTATAGTTGATTAAATATCTGTCTTTTTGAGGGTCATAGTCTTCGGGCCTCAATGCCAGTTTAAACCTGGAATCCCTGTAGGGAGATATGCACATGAGCTCAACCTCACTGTCCTGTGGTATATGGCGTTCATATCCAAATAAATCAAAGTTGACGCCTAAAATAAGAAGGGACAGAATTACGCCAAAGGCGATAAATCCTTTATAGGCCTTAAAAACGCGGAAGGTTTTCTGAAGAAGCATTTCACACGCGAAATACCCGATCAGCCCGCCAACGAGATACGCCGCTATATAAGCTCCGAGAGAAGATTCCATGTTCAAAATACTGACGATGATATTGCCGATCAGAATGGAAGAGCAAAAAGTTGCGCTGTATTTGAAAATGGGCTTGACAGCAGGAAAGCTGATAACGTCGGTGGCCACTTCCAACTGCCTTTTTTTGTATAGAACCATGCCTGAAATAAGAAAAATAATACCTGCGATTAGATATCCTATCAAGGCCGCCGTAATAGGGCCTTGGTTGCTGTAAAAGTTTGGGAAAATGGATTCCGCCGAATAAAACAGGGGAGACCATACTTCAAAGTTCTGCGAGCGGTTGTTGATATAGCCAAACAGAAAATCGTCCAATGCCATGCCGATCATAAACTCCAGAAATATGGCAATAAAATTGAAAATATAAAAGAAAATGGCCTGGGCGGCAAGGTGACCGGTGAACATACCGGTAAAAACAGCAAAGGTATAAAGCAGAAAGGTCAATACCAAATTGACGCCAAACCACATCAGTATATCATTGGGGTAAGGCAGCCCAAGAACCGTTTCAGCAATAAACAGAATGCAGCTGTTTAAGAAAATAGGAAAAACGACAAGGAAAAATCCCGACAGGTAATTGGTCACATACAAGGTTTCACGGGTTACCGGAAGAGAATGGACCATCGCTGTGTTCCTGGGAAACTGCATATAGGAAAAGACGGCCAATGCGGCGACAATGGTATAAAAACCAAGGAAAATCGGCATGAGGTCATTGCTGGCTTTGAAAATTCTGCCTATTTGATTGATTGTATTCTGATTTGCGGCATGATCCATCCGCATTATTTCGGAGTTTAAATACCCCATTGCAAAGAGGAAAAGAAAAAAGGCATACGAGAATGTAATGAGCCAATAGCGTTTTATATTATTTAAAAAGATCCCTTTGTTAAAGTACGATGTTTTTAACGGCATAATCCATCCCTCCAAGCTCATAGATAAAGATTTCCTCCAGGGAAAGGGGCAGTGCATCCACCAGCAGAGGATTGAGCGTATGTACATGATTTAAAATGTCCTCACGGTTTCCACGGACAATAAGGATCCAGATCCGGCCGCTGGACTGCTTGCTTAAAATATTCAGTTTGTCTATCTCCTCGGGCAGTTTCCCTTCAAAAGCCACCTGGAGCTTTACAATGTTGTTCTGGAGCTCTGACAGGCTGCGCTCAAGGACAATTCTCCCTTCGTGCATGATGCCCACATGGTCGCACACATCCTCCAGTTCCCTTAAATTATGGGAAGATACAAAGACGGTCATTTCCTTCTCGGCCACATCCTGCAGAAGAATGCTCCAGACTTTCCGACGCATAACCGGGTCCAGCCCGTCTACAGGCTCATCTAGAAGCATAATATGCGGACGGATGCATATGCCCAGCCAGAAAGCCGCCTGCTTCTGCATGCCTCGCGAGAATCTTTTCAGGCTCTT
>DOHN01000202.1:7766-7899 GCA_003535195.1 Ruminiclostridium sp. | reverse complement strand
GGTATGTAGGCTATTCTGGATTTGACGGAAAGGTTTTCAAAAACCGGCTGCCCATCAATGCAGATGGAGCCTGAATCGGGGATAAAAACGCCGGCCAGGTGCTTTATAAGGGTGGTTTTTCCCGCTCCGTTGG
>DOHN01000202.1:7259-7527 GCA_003535195.1 Ruminiclostridium sp. | reverse complement strand
TCAAAAGACTTTTTTAGGTCTCTGATTTCTATCATGTTTTGTCTCCTCCTTGTGGAATGACATCATGGACTGCTGCCAGAATGTCGCTTTTAGGCACGCCAAAATAAATAAGCTCGTTTATCGCGTCCCGGATGGTATCATAGAGCTCCTCAATCCGCTTTGAATTAGGGGCTTCGGGTGAAGGCGCCACAAAATTGCCCCGGCCCGTAACAGTGTAGATAAATCCGTCCGACTCCAGATCCCGATAGGCTTTTTGTATGGTATTTGG
>DOHN01000202.1:6865-7119 GCA_003535195.1 Ruminiclostridium sp. | reverse complement strand
TAGGCTTTTTGTATGGTATTTGGGTTGATGGATGTGGTTTGGGCCAATTCTCTCACTGAAGGAAGCTTTTCATCCTGCTTCAATGCGCCGGTGACGATCAGTTGCTTAATATTATCCTTAATCTGTTCATAAATGGGCTTTGGATTTCTTAAATCAACAACTATGATAAATATCCCTCCCCTCCACTTTAATAGCAAAGATTAGAAAATCAGTTCTTTACTATAGTGTAGTAAGTGTACTATGCATATTAGTAC
>DOHN01000202.1:720-6596 GCA_003535195.1 Ruminiclostridium sp. | reverse complement strand
GCAATCCTGCTCCGCTGACGTATCGAAACATCACTCTGTCGCTCTGATGCTAGATGGCGAATTAAGGAACAGTAACATGATATTTCGCCGGATAACCGCGGGAAATAACAAAAAGTAAGGCACGCTTGTATTGATATGCAAAACAAATGTATAATATTAAAAGTATAATATGTCCATAGAGAGGCTTAGTTGATCAGTTGAAAAGAATAGGCGTAGTTGCCAATGAGCAGAGAGACATTGGCTATAAACATACAAAAGTAATTGTGGAAAAGCTTTTGGAAAAAGGCTTTGAGGTATTTGTAACCCCGGAGGCAAAAGAGGCTATACAGCTTTCGGTAAGAACGGATCCGATTTTTGATGCTTCGGATTTAATTATATGTGTAGGCGGAGACGGCACTTTTTTGCAAAATGCGCGCAAAGCCTATTTTAAGAAAAAGCCCGTACTGGGAATCAATAAAGGGACTGTAGGCTTTCTGGCCGAGGTGGAGACAAAGGATATTGAAAAAGCGGTCAATAAGCTGGCGGAGGGTGATTTTAAAATCCAACCCCGGCTGGTCCTTCATGTGGAGGTCATACGCTGCGGAGAAAGAGTTTATGAGGATATAGCCATTAATGACGCCGTTGTGACCCGGGCTGCTCTATCCCGCATTTTAAGGCTCCAGGTCATGCTGGATGAGAAATACGTGGATTCTTTTCCCAGCGACGGCATTATTGTGTCAACGCCTACGGGCTCCACAGGTTATTCCCTGTCTGCGGGCGGGCCTATTGTCCCTCCTGATATGAGGCTGATGCTGATTACCCCCATATGTCCTCATATCCTCTATTCGCGGTCTTTTCTCGCGCCTGAATCCCGCACGGTCAAGATCAGTATGGAGAATTGCTGCGAAGCGGACGCTATGGTAACGGTGGATGGCCAGGCGGGATTTGCCCTTGAACAGGGAGATCTCGTTTGTGTCAGCGCCAATCGGAATGATGTACTTTTTGCCTCAGTCACCGAGGTCAATTTCTATGAGGTGCTGAGAGCGAAAATCCACCAATAAACCCTAATACACCATTTCATTGCGGAGGTAAGTATGAAATATAATCGCCATGCAAAAATTCTGGATATCATTGAGGCTTATGAAATTGAAACACAGGATGAACTGGCGGACAAACTCAGAAAAATCGGTATGGATGTTACCCAGGCCACCATTTCAAGGGATATTAAGGAGCTTCGATTAGTCAAGGTGATGACACAGGAGGGGAAATACCGGTACTCGGCCATTCATTCCGAAGGCGGGAACACCAATGACCGACTTCTGGTGATTGTGAAGGAAGCCTTCGTCTCCTGCGACTATGCCAACAATATCCTTGTTATAAAGACCCTGCCGGGTATGGCCCAGGCTGTCGCCGCCACAATGGATTCCCTCGGCTGGAACGATATCGTGGGAACCATTGCGGGAGATGATACCATTCTGGTTATCTGCCGCGCTGAAAAGATCGCCGAGGAGCTAATGGATAAATTAACACGCATGGTAAGAGGAGTGTCCTGACAGATGTTGGTTCAGCTTCAAATTGAGAATGTGGCAATTATTGAAAAGCTTAATATTGCATTGTCTGAAGGCTTTAATGTATTGACCGGAGAAACCGGGGCAGGCAAATCAATCATTATCGATTCCCTCAATGCTCTTTTGGGTTCCCGCATTTCCAGGGAGTTGATTCGGTCGGGTGTGGAAAAGGCCACTGTTCAGGGGCTTTTTTCTTATAGTGGTTCATTTCAGGAGAGTTCTGCCCGGCCTGAACACTTTGGTTCAGCCGGTTCCCGAGCCAATGGCTCTTCTTCGCAAGATAGGGTGTCTTCCTTGAGCGGACTCCTTGAATCCTTTGGCATTCCCCAGGAGGATCAAACGGTTCTGATCTCCCGGACCTTTACCGAAAACGGAAAAAATGTCTGCAGGGTAAACGGGACAATGGTAACAGTGGGCATGCTAAGAGAAATTGGCCAGAAGCTGGTGGATATTCATGGTCAGCACGACAACCAGTCGCTTTTGAGACCTGAAACCCATATTGCTCTTCTTGACCTGTTCTCCGGGGAGGAGCTCCTCAGAATGAAAATGGAATACCAGAAAGAGCTGGAAAAGCTGAATGGGCTTAGAGCAAAACTAAAATCTCTTTCGGGTGGGGGCAAGGAGCGGGAGCGCACCATGGATATGCTGCGCTTCCAGATTAATGAGATCGAAAGAGCGGGGCTTACTGCCGGGGAAGATCAGGAGCTTGAGCGCCAGAGCAGAATTCTGGCCCATGCAGAGGAGATTATCGCTGCCTTTTCAAATGCTTATGAGTTGATTCAAGGTGATGACGGCGAGAACAAAAGCGCCCTGGACAAATTGGGCCTGTCGCTGGAAGCCATTCAAAAGATTGAGGAGCTGAATCCTGCCTATGCATTGATTGCAGCAGGCCTGACAGAGACTCAGGAAAAACTTTCCGATATCAGCCGGGAAATGCGTTTGGTCCGGGATGATATGGAATATGATCCCCGGCTTCATAAAAGCATTGAGGAACGCATAAGCTCGATTCAAAGCTTGAAGCGCAAATACGGCGAAACCATCGACGATGTTCTGGGCTTTTTGAAAAATGCCAAAGAACGGCTGGAAGAGATGGAAAAAAGCGAAGAGCTGATTAAGGTAATCAACGGGGACATTGAAAGCACGGAAAAGAGTCTGCATAAAAAATGCGCAGAGCTGAACCGTCTGAGATGCCGGGCCGCAAAAGTGCTGGAAGCTGGTATTTCAAAAGAGCTGGCAGATCTGGAAATGCCCAAAACACAGTTCACGGTATCCATTATTTCCTGTCCTGATGAAGGGTTTAATCAGGACGGCACCGACAAAGTTGAATTTCTGTTTTCCTCCAATCCGGGGGAGCCGGTAAAGCCCCTTTCAAAAATTGCATCAGGCGGGGAAATGTCAAGGGTCATGCTGGCGGTAAAATCAATTTTGGCCGATATTGACGCTGTTCCTACGCTGGTGTTTGACGAAATTGACGCGGGGGTCAGCGGCAAGGCCGCTTCAAAGGTCGGTGAAAAGTTAAAGGCGGTGGCCGGCAGGCACCAGGTGATCTGCATCACCCATCATGCGCAGATAGCCAGCCTGGCCGACGCTCATTACCTGATCCGGAAAAAGGAACAGCTTGGCCGGACACTTACCTTTGTCAGCCGTTTGGAAGCGGATGCCAGGGAAAATGAAATAACCCGCCTGCTGAGTGGAGAACATATGACCGATGCCGCCCGGACCCTTGCCCGGGAGCTATTGAAGAATGACAGAAAGGCCAAAAAATTATGATCATTAAAAAGGCTGAATTTATCATAACCGCAGTGGATCCGTTGGGATACCCGGATAATGGCTGGCCCGAGATCGCCCTTGCCGGCAGGTCCAATGTGGGAAAATCCTCACTGATCAATGCGCTGCTTAACAGAAAAGCCATCGCCAGGGTTGGCAATACACCCGGCAAAACTCGTGTCATTAATTTTTACAACGTCAATGACGGGCTTATGCTGGTGGATCTGCCGGGCTACGGCTATGCAAAGGTGTCCAAAGCGGAGAAGAAATCCTGGGGAAAGCTTGCCGAAACCTATCTGGCTGTCAGGAAAACCCTTCGGACAATATTGCTTCTGGTGGATATCCGCCATGAACCCACCGAAGATGACTGTATCATGATGGATTATATCAGGCAGACGGGGAGAGCGCCTGTCATTGTTGCCACCAAAGCCGACAAGATCTCCCGGGTCGAGTATAAAAAGCAAACTGACATGATCCGAACGGTTCTTAACCTGGCTGAGGACATCCGGGTCATCCCCTTCTCATCTATTAAACGAATCGGGATTGAAGAGGTCTGGTCCGCTATAGAAAACATTATGAAATGAGAGTGATAGAATGGTTGCAGAAATTCTTGCAGTCGGAACCGAATTATTGATGGGGCAGATCAGCAATACTGATGCCCAGTATCTTTCCAGAAGACTCAACGAAGTGGGTATAGGTGTTTTTTACCATAGTGTGGTCGGGGATAATCCCCGGCGCCTTAAAGAAAGCCTCAAACTGGCTTTGAGCCGGGCGGACATAGTGATTACAACAGGCGGCTTAGGGCCTACCGAGGACGATTTGACCAAAGAGACCATTGCGGAGGCCATGGGCCGGAAACTGGTCGTTCATGACGAGACCTATCGGGCCATTGCCCAATTTTTTGAAAAACAGAACCGTAAAATGATGGAGAACAATGCGAAGCAGGCTTATCTTCCTGAAAACAGCATGATTATTCCAAACCATAACGGCACCGCTCCGGGATGCATCATTGAAAACGGCGGGCAAATTGTGGTTATGCTGCCGGGCCCGCCCAAGGAAATGATCCCCATGTTTGAAGAGACAGTATTTCCGTACCTAGAAAAAAAGACGGGCCAGACCATTTATTCCAGAATGCTGAAGATTTTCGGAATCGGAGAGTCCGAGATGGAAACGCGCATCATGGATATCATTGATGCCCAGACCAACCCGACCATTGCGCCTTATGTAGGAGCAGGCGAGGTCGTGATCCGTGTTTCGGCCCGGTGCAGGAATAAAAACGAAGCGGATGAACTGATCGACCCCGTTGTCCAAAAAATCAAGGATCGTTTGGGCAGCCACCTTTTTGCCATCAATGGAGAAACCATGGAGGAAGTGGCCGTTGCACTTTTAAAAGAGAAAGAGATCACCATTTCAGTTGCGGAATCCTGTACGGGAGGCATGCTTGCATCCCGGCTGGTCAATGTTCCGGGTGTGTCGGAGATATTTGAAAGAGGTTTTGTCACTTATTCCAATAAGTCTAAAATAGAAGAGCTGAGCGTTTCCAAGGATACTCTGGATTCCTTCGGCGCTGTGAGCAAAGAGACGGCTCTGGAGATGGTGAGGGGACTTGTCCGCAGAACCGGTACCCGTGCAGGAATTTCCATTACAGGCATAGCAGGGCCTGGCGGAGAAACCGATAATAAGCCTGCAGGGCTTGTATATATTGCCATAAGCTTAGATAGAAATGAAATGTGTAGAGAATTCAAATTTATAGGGGATCGGGAAAGGGTACGGACCATGTCCTGCCTCAATGCCCTTAATATGCTCAGAAAGATGATACTCGGGCTCTAGAGCTTGGGTTGAAAATGGAGAACAATATGAACAGTCAAGATACTGCAAAGAAGCTTACAGGGGCAGCGTTCATTGTTATGTCCGCGACTCTTTTAAGCAGGATTACAGGCTTTCTAAGGACATTGCTTATATCAACCTATATGATGCCCCAGGGCTATTCCGATGAATTCCTGCTGGCCTTTACACTTCCGGATCTGGTCTATGACCTGCTGGCAGGAGGCGCCATTGCCGCTGCCATGATCCCTGTGTTGTCTACCTACTTGGCCAAGGACAATGAAAAAACGGGCTGGAAAGCGGTTAGCACCTTCATGAACTTAAGTGTCATTTTTATGCTGGCTCTGGAGCTGGTTTTCTTTATCTTTACCGATGAATTGCTAGGGGTTCTGGCCGCAGGCTACAATGGGGTCAACTCAGGGGACAGGGAACTGCTCATCCGGCTTACCCGCATTCTTTTGCTTTCAGCCCCCTTTATGATGATGGCGGGGCAGTTCAATGGCATTTTAAATTCTTATAAGCATTTTACCGCCGCGGCCTTTGGTCCGGTTATTTATAATATCTGCACCATTTTAAGCATCGCAGCCTTTGGCAAAACCAGTGCGGAATTAACGTCATGGGGGGTTGTGCTCGGAGCGGCGATATTCTTCTTGATTCAGTTGGCCGCAACGCGCAAGCATTTTATCTATTACAGACCAAAACTGTTTATCAGAAATCAGGCTTTCAGGGAGCTCATTT
>DOHN01000202.1:390-615 GCA_003535195.1 Ruminiclostridium sp. | reverse complement strand
GCTTTCAGGGAGCTCATTTACCTGGCTGTCCCCTCGCTGCTTTCATCCACTATCATAGAAATCAATCTCATTATCACCAGGGGCTATGCTACCTACTATGATCAGGGAATGCTGACGCTTCTGAACAACGCAAACCGGACCTGGCAGCTTCCGCTGGGCATCTTTGCCCAGAGCATCGGCATCGCACTGCTGCCGACACTTTCAGAGCATTTTGCATCAAAAAAC
>DOHN01000202.1:0-120 GCA_003535195.1 Ruminiclostridium sp. | reverse complement strand
GTTTTTCAGAGCTGAATGTTTTTTACAGCGGATTGTGTCTGTTTGCCTATTCGGCTGCCCTGGTATTTGCTTCAACAATGGCTCTCATGACCCGTGCCTTCTATTCCATACATGACAGCA
>DOHN01000193.1:11563-11815 GCA_003535195.1 Ruminiclostridium sp. | reverse complement strand
ATAGGCAGTACCGGAAACAGTGAATATGCGTTCATGGCTGCCAAGGCCATCGGCGAAGAATTAAAAAGTCTGGGCTTTAATTTGAATTTTGCCCCGGTGGCCGATGTTTTTAGCAATCCCAAAAACAAGATTATCGGGAGAAGAGCCTATTCAGAGGATCCTTCCGTTGTGTCCGAGATGGTGGCCCAGGCTGTAAAAGGCACGAAAGAGAGTGGGATTATACCGGTATTAAAGCATTTTCCCGGCCATGGC
>DOHN01000193.1:10298-11377 GCA_003535195.1 Ruminiclostridium sp. | reverse complement strand
AGCTGCTGCCTTTTTGTTCAGGCATCGAGGCAGGTGCGGAAATGGTGATGATGGGCCATCTCATGACCCCTGAGATCACAGATAACGGACTTCCGGCCACCCTGTCCCGATCCATTGTTGAAGGGGTGTTAAGGGAGCAGCTGGGGTTTGACGGTGTAATTATTACCGACGGACTTGAAATGAGTGCCATCACAGCTTTTTATAGCGAGGAAGAAGCGGTGGTCATGGCCGTTGAGGCAGGAATTGATATACTTCTGCTGCCCAACGATTTCTCCAAAGCATATAACGCTGTTCTTACAGCTGTGATGGATGGAAGAATCAGCGAGGAGAGAATAGACGAGTCGGTCATCCGCATATTGGCTCTCAAACTGAGGGCCATCTCAGGAAAGCCGACCCAGGCCCCTGAAACCGTTTTAGGATCTCCTGAACACCAGCAGCTGGCTGAACGGATCAGAGAGGAAGCAAGACCATGAAGCTTTTACTCCATATCTGCTGCGCGCCCTGTGCGGCAGCCATCGTAGAAAAAATGCGAAAAAAACCTGAAATTGATTTGAGCGGCTATTATTACAATCCCAATATCCATCCGCTGGAGGAGCATGATAAAAGGAAGCGTTCGGTGGAAGCATTGTCTGCGGATTTCGGCTTTCCTGTTGACTTTCGCGATGAGAACGGACTGGAATTTTGGAGGAACAGGCTGGGAGAGAATAAAGAGCTTCGGTGCAGCACCTGCTATTCCATAAGATTGAATGAGGCGGCTAAACACGCTATGGAAAAAGGGTTTGACGCATTTACCACAAGCCTTCTTATCAGCCCTTACCAGAATCATGAGCTTATAAAGGCCAGGGGAGAGCAGTTGGCGGAGAAGTTTGGCCTGCAGTTTTATTATGAGGATTTTAGGGAGCTTTACAGGAGAGGAAGAGAAATCTCCAGAGCCAAAGGCTATTACATGCAGAAATATTGCGGCTGCATGTATTCCTATCATGAATCGGATCACCCCAAGAAGCCCATATACACCTTTGAAAAGAACTTGTAATATCTCGATACGTCATTTAGCGTCATGAGTGATGTTTCATACGCCC
>DOHN01000193.1:4687-10056 GCA_003535195.1 Ruminiclostridium sp. | reverse complement strand
AAAATCCGTCCTGGATTTTATTTGGGTAAGCCCGCAGTCCTGCTCCGCTTACGTACTGAAACATCACTCTGCCGCTTTTCGAAGTTATTATAATTTAGCGTCATGAGTGATGTTTCATACGCCCTCAAGAAAATCCGTCTGGGATTTTATTTGGGTAAGCCCGCAATCCTGCTCCGCTTATGTATTGAAACATCACTCTGCCGCGTTTCGAAGTTACTATGACTATGAAAAGAACTTGTAATATGATTGTTTTATTTTCTCATCCAAAAAAGTGGTAAAATAAACACAATACCAATGAAAAGCTTCAAGAGGTGTGAAGAAATGAAAAAGATCCTGTCTATTGAACTCGCTTTATGTCTTATTTTTTCTATTATTATATGCAGCATTCCTTTCAATGTGCAAGCGTCGAATGAGCTTGAAATTTTAACGGGGGGAACGGCTTCCAAGGTTACATATTCTCAGGCCGGTACGAATGAAATCATTCAGATCGTGTCCACCTCAACCAACATTGTGAAACAATTTATTCTTCCTCCCGAAGGAGCCGTAACCAATTATCGGATATGCTTTGTCATTACCGATGCCACCGTTTCGAAAACAACCAATTTTAATGTCAATAAAGGTACTGTGGAGCAGGTACGCCTAGCCAATTGTTCAGACCCCAAAGGCATAAGCGTTGTAGTCGAAACTGCGAAAAAACCGGATTATGTCCTGGCCCCTTCCAGTGATGGAAAGTCTGTGGTTTTAACCTTAAAAGGCCTTGCCGGTACGCCGGTTCCGACGACCACGCCAAAGCCCTCGGCTTCGGCTACCCCCAGTCCGTCTACCATTCCGGCAGCCACAACACCGGCTTCCAGCCCTGGAGCCTCGGGCAGCTCTTCTGCCGTCACTAAAAACGGTCCCCTGTCCTGGACCATGTCGGGCGATACCTGTACCATCACTTTAGATGGCATCAGCCTGACTCAGAATTCCACAGGCAGAGTACCCCGCTTTGAAATGCGTGAGCAGGCGAAAATGATGCAAATTACTGTGCCGGGGGAAGTGAAAAATTTAAAGGATGGGTATTTATCGGGCAACTCGGTGATTTACGGCATTCTTGTAAGTTATAATGATAAGCTGGACCAGACCGCTATCCGTATTTCATACTCCGATGTCATTACATACACCCATGCAAATTCCAACGGCAGCGCTGTTATTAAGATGAAAAAAGCCGGTTCTACCATCCCTGCCACCTCGACACCAAAGCCATCAAGCTCTTCGACGCCGAAACCGACGACTACCGGCACGCCTTCTCCCACATCGAGCGGGACGCCGTCGTCTGCAAAAGCAAGTATCAGTTTCAACAAGTCCAGTATTTCGGCGTCTGGGTCAACACTGAAAAATGCCGTGGTTTATCGGCTGGGCGACCCTTCGAGAATCGTTATAGAATTTGAAGGCACCGCAGACGCTGTTGATAAATTGATGGGGTCGGGCGCGCTCTATACAAGAGCGGTGGTATCTAAGGCATTGTCCAATAAAGTAAAAATTCAGCTTTATACAGACGGCATGCCTGAATGGTCTCTTTCCCAAAGTACGGGGAAATTTACCCTCGATTTAACCAATAATTCGCTGTCCAATATTGAAGGGGGCAATAAGGAGGAAAAAGTAGCTCTGCGTCTGGTTAGCAGCGGCATTGTGAGCCGATATCGGAAATATGGCGAGGATATTGTGCCAGATGACAATGCGGAAAAGCTTACCTTTGCCTACCAGATTCCCGCTTCTATCGTCAAGCTTGGCGATGGTACAGCCAAAACGGGGGATGGTTTTACCAATTCTATTGCTGTGGTTTCAACAGAAAAGAATTCATATCTGCTCTTGAATAAAACGAGCGCCTATATGCAGTTTAAGATCGTTGAAGGCTCAGGCTCCGACGAACTTCTTATTGTTGCTTCGACCGCAGGGAATAGTACCGATACGGGAGGTCATGAAAACCCGGAAGAAATTCCGTCGAGGGGGGATTCTTCAGGGTCGCACTCAGCATCAAAGCTGGTCGTTTTGGACCCTGGTCACGGCGGCTCCGATCCGGGCGGAACAGTGGGTACGAATTATGAGAAAAATTATAATTTGGCCATTGCATTAAAGTGTGAAGCCATTCTGAAAGCCAAGGGCGTCAATGTGACCATGACCCGAAAGACAGACGTTTTTGTGGGGCTGAACGAGAGGGCTGAGTTTGCCAACTCGAGAAACGCCGCATTGTTCCTGTGTATTCACAATAATATCATGCCCACAGGCTATAAGGGCTCTATGACTTTGTACCACCCGTCAAGCTATAAGGGGAAAGCATACGCGACAATTGTTCAGAATAATATGGTCAAGGATCTGGGAACCGGCAACATCGGCCTGAAAGCAGACGGGGATCTGGTGGTCGTCAGAAAGACCACCATGCCCGCAGTACTGGCCGAGATAGCATGTATGTCCTATCCGGACGATTTGGCCTTGCTGAACACCAATGTCTTCCTTCAAAAGGCCGCTGAATCCCTGGCCAAAAGCGTAATTCAAATATTGGAGTCTATGTGATCTAAGGCTTTAAAGAAGGGGCTATTAAGGAATAAGCAGGTAAAATTTAAAATATTTTAGAAAAGAACGGGCTTTATAGCCCGTTTTTTATGACCTGAGTTTTTGCGGATCCTTACTTCTCGCAGCAAAGCTCATAGGGTTGATAACAAGAGTTGAGCTTCTATAGGCAAAGGCTTTATACTATGGGCTGCTTCATAGAATAAAATAATTTTTTTATCTGGCACTATGAGGCTGTGCTTCGAGGTACGCTGCCTCGCTTCAAAGGAATCCATTTTTCAGGTCTGTCATATTATATTTTTCTAGTTTGCATAACATGCTTACCTTTTCATGACATTATTTTTCTGACAAGGAGTACTTTGCTGGAAAAAGTCAAAAGTTTTGCTCCAGTATTTCTTTTTCTCCGTCTTTTGGATATAATCTATACTTGTAAGCTTATAAGGAAAACACTGCCAGAGAATAGTGCCGCTTGGAATAACCAAAGACCGGCATATTTACTGCGAAGTGAAATAAAGATCATGCGAATGAGGTTCTGAAAATGAATAAACTGCGAGTTGATGGAAGAAAATGCAATGAGCTGCGGAAAATCAAAATTACCAGAGACTATACGAAATACGCGGAAGGCTCTGTTTTAGTGGAGTTCGGAGACACGAAGGTCATCTGCACGGCCAGTGTCGAAGAAAAAGTACCGCCCTTTAAGAAGGGCTCCGGCGAGGGCTGGCTGACTGCAGAATATGATATGCTTCCCAGGGCAACGCTGACCCGCAACGCCAGGGATCGGAATATTCTTAAAATTAGCGGGAGGACCAGTGAGATTCAAAGGCTCATCGGAAGATCCCTCCGCTCTGTTATGGATTTCAAGACTTTAGGTGAGAGAACCATAACCATCGACTGCGATGTTATCCAGGCTGACGGCGGCACCCGGACAGCTTCCATTACAGGCGGGTTTGTCGCGTTGATGGATGCCTGCAGTGTCCTGGTCAATAACCGGCAGATCAGTGAAATACCCGTTAAAGATTTCGTAGCGGCTGTGAGCGTGGGCTATGTCGATGGTATGGAGCTTCTAGATCTATGCTATGCCGAGGATTCCAGGGCAACGGTGGATATGAATGTGGTCACGACTTTATCGGGCAAGCTCATTGAAGTCCAGGCGACCGGTGAGGAAAGCCCTTTTGAACGCCAGGTTTTTGATCGATTGCTCGGTTTGGCTGAAGGCGGAATTCAGGATCTCATTGATATACAACGGAATGTATTGCTTACAAGGGAGAAATAATGACAAAATTATTAATAGCGACAACAAATAAAGGCAAAATCTCTGAAATAAAGGAATTGTTGAACGGAACCAATTACGAAGTGCTTTCTTTGGCTGACGCAGGCATTGACATAGACATAGAGGAGAACGGAAGTACATTTGAAGAAAATTCTCTCATAAAGGCCAGAGCTATTCATGCAATTACCGGAGGGATGGTCGTTGCTGATGATAGCGGCATCGAAATTGACTTTTTAAACGGTGCACCCGGCATTTATTCCGCAAGGTTTCTCGGCGATATGGAATATATCCGGCGCAATAAGGGGATTGTCGCCTTTTTGGAGGGGATACCGGACCAGTACCGCACCTGCCGGTTCCGGTGTGTAGCCTCTCTGGTAACAGATACGGAAGCCATTTCCTTCCATGGGACCATTGAAGGAAAAATTGCTTATAAACCTGAAGGCGAAAATGGATTTGGCTATGATCCTATTTTTTATTTGTCCGAGTATAAAAAGACCATGGCCCAAATAGATTCGGATACGAAGAACCGCATCAGCCACCGAAGCATGGCCTTTAAATTACTGGCAGAAAAACTGAGGGCTCGGAATGCTTCATGAAACTTTTTTTAGTAATGAGTGATACCCATGGCCATTTAAGCCATGCAAAAATGGTTCTGGAGCAGTACCCTCAGATACGATCGGTCATTCACCTTGGAGATTATTTGAGGGACGCGGCAAAGCTTCAGAATCAGTTTCCGGAGACCGAATTTATTATGGTTCCGGGCAATTGCGACTATGCTCCGGATATGCCGGCTGAAAGAGTTTTAGAGCTGGAAGGAAATAGATTACTTTTGACACACGGCCATCGTTACGGCGTTAAAAGCGGAATGGCGAGGATTGAATCAAAAGCACGAAAGGAAGGCTTTCAGGCAGTGCTCTTTGGGCATACACATGTTCCGATTTGCAAGCGTACCTCCTTTTTGCTGCTTAATCCCGGAAGCCTGGGATATCCCAGGGGATTTTCCGGTCCCACCTACGGGATTCTGGAGATATCAGGGAATCAAATGGAAGCGAGAATTTTAAAGGGATCGTTCATTTGAACTAGAAAATACGGGTTACGGAAGGTAATTAAATGATTTACTTTGACAACAGTGCTACTACAAAGCCATATCAGAAGGTTGTTGAACTGGTTGCACGGCTTATGACCGAAGAGTTCGGCAACTCGTCCTCTCTTCATACCATGGGCATCAGGGCGGAGCGCATTTTAGAGAATACAAGAAGCGCATTGGCAGAAACTATAAAGGCCAAGCCCGAAGAAATCGTGTTTACTTCAGGGGGAACCGAAGCCATCAATATGGCGCTGAAAGGGGCAGCAGAGGTTTTAAAACGTGCCGGACGGCATATTCTGACCTCGCCTGTTGAACATGACGCTGCCTTGGAGTCTTTAAAGGACCTTGGCGGAATGGGCTTTGAGATTGAATACCTGAAAGTGGACGAGTATGGACGTATTGATTTGGAGGATCTGGAAAAGAAGGTTAGAAAAGATACCATACTGGTTAATATAATGGCTT
>DOHN01000193.1:0-4606 GCA_003535195.1 Ruminiclostridium sp. | reverse complement strand
AAAAGATACCATATTGGTTAATATAATGGCTGTAAACAATGAATTGGGAACCATTGAACCCATTTCCCAAGCGGCCGATATCATAAAGCTGAAAAACAGCGGCACATGGTTTCATGTGGATGCGGTCCAGGCCTACGGAAAGATCCCTTTAAGCGTGAGGGGCACCAAGGCTGATTTTATGTCCTTCAGCGGACATAAGGTTCACGGACCCAAGGGCGTGGGCATGCTATATATGCGCAAAGGAACAAGGCTTCACCCGCTTTTGTCGGGAGGAGGCCATGAACGGAAGCTTCGTTCAGGCACGGTGAATGTTCCAGGCATAGCGGGCTTCGGTTTGGCTGCCGTCACCAGGATAGAGAATATGAGGCGAGATCAGGCTGCCTGCCTGAAGGTAAAACAAAGGCTGATTTCTGAGCTGGAGGCTTCTCTGGGTCCGTCTCTTAGGGTAAATTCATCCACCGGCGGTGTTGAAAATATTTTAAATATCTCGTTGGAGGGTATTAAATCCGAGACCATTCTGCATTTTCTGGAGATGAAGGAGATCTATGTATCCAGCGGCTCGGCCTGCCATTCCAGAAAGGACACCACCAGTCATGTCCTGAAAGCGGCGGGAATACCTCAGAGCTGGGCAGATGGCGCACTTCGCTTAAGCTTTTGCGGCAGCAATACCGAGGAAGAGGCTTCTGTCTGCGCCCGGGCCATTATCGAAGGAATGGATACGCTGGTAAAAAAATAGGGAGGTACATGATGGAAAAGATCATTTTGGTCAGGTATGAAGAAATATTTTTAAAGGGGCAGAATAAAAGTATTTTTGAATCCAAGTTGATAAAGAATATTAAGAAGAAGCTTGAAAACCTTGCAGTTACCAAGGTTACCAAGTCGCAGAGCCGAATTTATATAGAATCCAGGGATGCTGATTTTGACGCGGAAGAGGCCGCCGAAAGACTTAAAAAAGTATTCGGCATCGCTTCCATTAGCATGGTTGAAAAGGTCGAGTCAGACTATGAAATCATTAAGGAAGCTGCTTTTATCCATGTGAAGAATTTGCTTTCGACGAAGCCCTATAAAACCTTTAAGGTGGAGGCAAAGCGGGGGGATAAGACATTTTTTATGAACTCGCCTCAGATTTGTGCGGATTTGGGCGGGCATATTTTAAATCATTTTCCTGAATTAAAAGTAGATGTTCACCATCCGGACTTTATTTTTTATGTAGAGGTTCGTGAAAGCACATATCTGTATTCAGAAATACTGCCCATGGCCAAGGGTCTCCCGACAGGCACGGGCGGGACTGCGACCCTATTGTTATCGGGCGGCATCGACAGCCCTGCCGCAGGCTGGATGGTGGCAAAACGGGGTGTGGAGTTGGAGGCGGTATATTTTCACAGCCCTCCTTACACCAGTGAGAGGGCCCGTGACAAAGTAGTGAAGCTGGCTCAAATTCTATCCGACTGGTGCATGGGTATAAAACTGCATATTGTACCTTTTACGGAGATTCAGCTGGCCATTAACGAAAAATGCCCCCAGGATTATCTGACCATCATTATGCGGCGATATATGATGAAGATCGCCGAAAGGATCGCGGTGAAAAGCGGTTCACTAGGGCTGGTGACCGGCGAAGCCATAGGACAGGTGGCAAGCCAGACCATGGAAAGCATGCTGGTTACAAATGCGGCGGTTAAACTGCCGGTTTACAGGCCGCTGGTGGGCATGGATAAGAACGAAGTCATAGAAATTGCCCGGAAGATAGAGACATTTGATACATCCATACTGCCCTATGAGGATTGCTGTACGATTTTTGTCGCAAAGCACCCGGTTACAAGGCCTTCTCTCTCCAATACCCTTTCCTATGAGGAAGTTTTGGAAGAAGAGGCTTTGATCGAAGCGGCTCTGGCCGGAACTGAGGTTGTGACAGTGGTTTAAAGTTTTAAGCTACAGCTGCATAGAAGGATTTTCAATGGAGTTAGGAGATAGGATAGGAAAGCTATGGAAGAGATCAGCAGTCTATATACTTCGCATAAAAAATGTCCGATATGTGGAGCAAAAGTAGATTTTACAAAAATAAGAACAAGGTCGGTCAGGCTTTTAAAACAGGACAGTGATTTCTGCCCCTATTATGAGGGGGAAAATCCGATTTTATACGAAGCTGTAATATGTCCCGAATGCGGTTATGGATCCCATATCACAACCTTTGAACAGGTCAATGGGATCGAAAAGGCAAGGACCCGTGAAAAAATAACGCCGAAATGGCATAAGCGGTGTTTTCTTGGGGAACGGACCTATGATCAGGCGCTGGAGGCCTTTAAAATTGTTTTGTTAAACCTTTATGAAAGAGAAGCGGTCCGTTCGGAAATTGCTAAAATCTGTTTGCGCATTGCATGGGTATACCGGTACAAGAATGAAGACCAGCTTGAAAATAAATTTTTGGAGCATGCGTTAAACTATTATAAAATGGCTTATCATGAAGAAGACTTGACGTCGGGCAAGCTGGATGAATACACTTGTATGTTTATCATCGGAGAGCTCAGTAAAAGGGCCGGCCATTATAACGAGAGCCTTCAGTGGTTCAGCAGGCTGATAACCTGTTATTCCGACCCGCTTCAAAAAAGCCATATTTCCAATAAGCTTATTGAAAACACCAGGGATATCGTTCAGGAAGTAAAAGATCTCATCGCCGTCAATAAAGGGGAGGCAGGTTAATTGAAACTGGAGATTGGCAAATTGCCTAACGAACTTTTACAAAAAATGCTGGAGAATTATGCGAAAGTATCTCGTAATGAGGTTTTAAGCCGGCCAATGATCGGGGAGGACTGTGCGGTCCTGGATTTTTCCGATCATTTATGCGTGGTCACAACGGATCCTATCACCGGGGCCGATGAGGAGATCGGCGCCCTGGGGGTTTATATTGCCTGCAATGATTTGGCCTCAGCCGGCGCTGAGCCGGTGGGACTTTTGGTTACTCTGCTTGCCCCTGCGGGGAGTGAGCTGGAGGATATTGAAAAGGTGATGGGGCAGATTGAAGGTGCCGCTAAAGGCTTGAAGGCCGATATCATAGGCGGCCATACCGAAGTGACTGACGCCGTAAACAGGATGGTCTTAAGCATCACCGCCCTGGGCAGGGCCAGGCATGGAAGCCTGGCTTCAGCCGGCGGAGCAAAGCCCGGCGATTCCATTATCCTGACCAATTATGCCGGAACAGAGGGGACGGCGATATTGGCCTACCTGTTTGAGAAGGAACTGGCTTTGGAATTGGGCAGCGATTTAGTCGAAACCTCCAAACATCTTTTAAGCAGCGTCAATGTAGTAAAGGAAGGGCTTTTGGCCGCCCGCTTCGGAGTAGCCTGCATGCATGATGTGACGGAGGGAGGAGTTCTAGGCGCTCTCTGGGAGGTCGGGAACGCCAGCGGCTATGGTATTGAGGCAGAAAAAAGAAAGATTCCCATTTTGGAAGAAACGCGGAGAATATGCAATTTTCTCTCCATTGACCCCTTAAAGCTCATCTCAAGCGGCTGTATGCTCATGACGACGCCCAATGGCGAGAAAATATTAAATATTCTGCATCAGCAGGATATAAAAGCCTCCATTATAGGAAAGGTAACCTTTGGCAAGGAAATGGTTCTGCTGGATGAAGACCGGCGTATCGGGATCACGCCGCCAAAGTCCGATGAATTATATAAAGCCAGAAAACTTAAGGGGAGGATTTAATGCTGACCGATATCCTTGTCTTTCTGTCAGGGTTATGCGCGGGCTCTTTTTTAAATGTCTGCATCGATCGGATCCCTCTGGAAAAACCAATATT
This sequence comes from Ruminiclostridium sp., assembly GCA_003535195.1. GTDB lineage: Bacteria > Bacillota > Clostridia > DSM-8532 > DSM-8532 > DTU059. The sequence continues at coordinate 810 of DOHN01000193.1, read as the reverse complement.
TTCTTCGCCCCCAACCTGTACAAATTGCGGAAGCAGAGTACAGGTCAGGGACAGGATTCCGGTTTTGGGCTACATAATGCTAAAGGGAAAATGCAGAAACTGCAAAACAAAGATATCCATCCAATACCCGCTGGTAGAATTGCTGACGGGCCTTCTTTGGCTTTTGGTTTACCGGCGCTATGGCGCTGCTGCCGAGACCATTGCCCTGATCTTCCTGTTTTCCATATTGACTGCCGCCGCATTCATTGATTTAAAGTATATGATCATACCTGACAGCCTCGTTCTGGCCGGGCTTGCGGGCGGCATTCCGGTATTTTTATATCATGTCTTTTATAAGTCTTTCAGCCTGTATTTTTCAGCTTCCTGGTATGCTCCTCTGATCGGAATGGTATCGGCTTCGGGCATTCTGCTCATGGTCGCTTTTATTGGATTTTTAATTTATAAGGATGACGGCGCCATGGGTATGGGCGATGTAAAGCTTTTTCTTCCCATCGGTCTTTTCCTGGGCTGGAGGCTTTCTATGATGACCCTGTTCATTGCCGTCATGCTTGCGGGGATTGTAAGTGCTATATTGCTGATCTTCCGTGTATTAAACAGGAAAAGTGCCATTCCCTTTGGACCTTTTATTGTGATGGCCGCTTTTATTACCGGCTTTTTCGGCCCCTTCCTTCTCGGTATCCTTTGAATTTAAAAGCTGAACAGTTCCAACTCCCCGGCCACTTTCCGGCGGCCTGATTTGGCTGCTCTTTTTGCCCCATTAGGCGGTTTTTCAAAAGACATTATTTTAGCAAAAAATGGCCTGTCGAATAA
>DOHN01000170.1:18819-24725 GCA_003535195.1 Ruminiclostridium sp. | reverse complement strand
AAGATTAATGAGGAAATAGAACAGGGCACTGCTCCCGGCGCAACTGTGGAAGAAATCATTGGGCATGAAATAAAGAAGGTTAATCAGCAGCTGGTTTCCTACAAGCATATAAAGAATTTCACATTGCAGGAAGAGGAATTTATCAAGACCACCACCAAGAAGATCAAGCGATTCGAGGAATTAAAGTAATAAATAATTTCAGGCTGTATCTGCCAGACTCTTGCAGGGTGCCCTTTTTACAGAGACACCCTTTTCTCATCTTTTCAGTTTTTTAATTCGTATGTTAAAATCCCGTTCAGGGGGGTATTTTTAAAAAAAAATACGGAAAGCCTAAACTTAAATAGTTTTAACAGATACAAGGTGTTTCTGAAAGTTTGTTAAATTTATGTTAACTACGTTTTTTAGCTTTTTTTGTCGTTTAAAGGCGAATACCTCTATGCTATAATGTTAAAAGCTTATTAAGAAGGTTAAAAGCGAGTTAAGTAAGATTATATTAAGAGTACATTGGCGTATAACCGGACCACTCGTAGTTATGACAATCGAAAGGGGAAGTCTATGTATTTTGCACTAGTTGTTGTTCTATTTCTGGTGTGTGCTTCAGTCTTTGTCAATGGCTGGACCGATGCGCCAAACGCTATTGCTACCGTTATTTCGACCCGTGTGCTTAGTCCCAGGGCAGCAATATTGCTGGCAGCGGTGTTCAACCTGGCTGGTGTAACCCTGATGGGTACAGCAGTTGCAAAGACCACTGCAAATATCGTTGCCATCGGCACAGGTCAGGATGCGCTTGTCACACTAGCCGCTGCTCAGCTCGCTATCATCATTTGGGCTGTTTCGGCCTGGAAATTCGGTATCCCTACCAGCGAGAGCCATGCGCTGATCGCGGGTTTAATGGGCGCAGGCATCTCTTTTAAAGGATTGGGAGCATTTAACTGGGATGAATTCAAAAAGGTTCTTTATGGACTTGCAATTGCTTCGATATTAGGCTTTATTGCAGGCTTCGTTATGACAAAGATTATAAAATTCACATTTAGAAATTCAAACCGCCGCAAAGCAAATGTCTTTTTCTCCTGGGGGCAGATTTTTTCAGCATCGTTGATGGCTTTCAGCCATGGGGCCCAGGATGGGCAGAAATTCATGGGGGTGTTTACCCTGGCCCTGGTGGTGGGAGGAGCTCTGCCCGCCTCGGAAAATTTGGTTATTCCTCTGTGGATAAAACTTCTCATATCTTTATTAATGGCTGTAGGCACATCGATAGGCGGAAACAGAATTATAAAAACCATGGGTATGGATATGGTAAAGCTGGAAAAGTATCAGGGGTTTTCGGCAGAAATCGGCGCTTCAGCCTGTATGCTCGGGGCTACGGCCTTTGGTATTCCCTTAAGTACAACCAATGCCAAGGGCACCGCCATTATGGGAGCGGGTGCGGCAAAGAGCATTTCCAATGTAAATTGGGGCATTGTTAAGGAAATGTTTACGGCCTGGATACTGACATTCCCGGCATGTTTGATTCTAGGTTTTGTTATGGCCAAGTTTTTCACTTTTATATTCTAATGAGGAGGATATTTTTTTATGGGTTTATTTTCAAATAAGGAAACAGACTGGTACCAATTGTTTGTGATCTCCAGCTCTTTTTCCAGCAAGGCTGCCAAAACATTGAAAAATGTATATGATGACGGAGTTATCGACTATTCGGAAATTCAAAAGGTAAAGGCCATAGAGCACGAAGCGGATATCCATGTCCACCACTGCTTAAAGCTTGTTGAAAAGGCTTTTGTCACACCCATTGACCGGTCCGATATCGTAGAGATCATAAAGGAAATCGAGAATATTACAGACCATATCGATTCCATTGCCAATCACACCTATATGATGTGTGTCAAGGAAGTGGACGAAACCTGCCAGAGCTTTATGGGCCTTCTTGTAGAGGCCTGTGTTAAGCTGGAAGAATTGATGAAGAACCTGAAGAATTACAAAAAGAACATAGAGCTTGTCAATGACCTGGTTATTGAAATCAACCGCATTGAGGAAGTGGGCGATAAGATGTATCTGAACGCCATGAGGACACTGTTTGAATTTGAAACGGACGCGAAGAAAATCTTCACCTATAAGATTCTTTATGAGAAGCTTGAAGATGCCCTGGATAAATGCGAAGACGTGGCTGATATTGTCCAGAAGATTATTATCGCAAGTACCTGATCACTAAAAGCGGGGGCGGTATACGAAAGCGGGTTCGAAGTACGGATCCGTTTTTTTAATTCAATTCGTATTTAGCGCCATGAGTGATGTTTCATACGCCCTCAAGAAAATCCGTCCGGGATTTTATTTGGGTAAGCCAGCAACCCTGCTCCGCTGACGCACTAAAACATCACTCTGCCGATCTGGAACTAGACGAATTAAAGATTTTGACCAAAGATATAGACTTCTGATCTAAAAATATTTAAACCGTAATCAGCTAATGGCAGGGGTAATATGGTAATATATATGGGGTGACTAAAAAGATTTGTCCACGGAGGTAGAATGCAAATGAAGAATATAAAAGCCAGAATATTGGGGATTTTATTGTGTCTGACCCTTGTCTTAGGCATGGTCCCTATTGGAGCTGCAACGGCGGATAATAACCTTGTTACAAGGGAAGAAGCCGTAGCAAGCCTTCTCAACACGGTCGGTTTCAATGCTTTAAACGAATCGGCTGCCGATTTAGGGGGCTTTTTAGATTCGGAAAAGATAAGCGCCGACTATATCGATGAGATAGGGAAAGCCGTGAGCAACGGCATTTTAGTTGGAGCAACGGATAAAACATTGGCGCCTAAAGACAATATAACACGCCTTGAGTTTGCAGTGGTCATAAGCCGCTCTATAAGGGAGCTTCCATTTATAAATGCCGGCCGGAATTATCAGGATGTACCAAGCGATGCCGCGGGCGATGTGAACCGCCTCGTCAAATCCGGTCTTATGGCGGGTTATGGAGATGACCAGTTTGGTTCGGAGGATTATCTCACCAGAGATCAGCTCGCTGCAGTTCTATCCCGAATAGAAAAGCTGCCGGAGACAAGGCTGCAGGACGATTTTTATTATACCGTCAATTATGAGTGGTTGAGCACTACGAAGCTTCCAGCCGGATATCCCGGTCTGTTTGCTTTTGATGAAGTAAACATAAGCAATAATGACAAATTGAAGCTGATTGCGGAAGAATTGCTGAAAAACGCATCTTCGTACCGGCGTGGGACAAAAGAACAGAAAATGGCTGATTTCTATAGGACCATACTGGATACGGAAAAGAGAAATAAGCAGGGGATCGAGCCCATAAAGAAGTACCTGGACAGGATCCAAAATGCTAAATCCGCGCAGGAGCTTCTTAAGACGATGTCGGAATTCGAAGATGAAATCGGTTTCAATGCACTGTTCAGTTTCAGTCCCTTAGCGGATTTAAAGGACAGCAGCAAATATTCTTTATATGGCACAGGGCTTGGCTCTGTTCTTCCTGCCGCGTATTATGTCAATGAGAGCCCACAGATAAAGGCTCTTTACACCGATTTTATCGCGCAGATGCTGGGGTTGGCCGGGGCAGATGAGGAAGAGGCGGCGAAGGCTGCACAGAGCATTTATGATTTTGAAAAGATTCTGGCAGAATCCACGCTCAGCAACGAACTTGCAAGCAAAGTCGAGAATATTTATAATCCAATGACTTCGGAGGAACTGGATCAGCTGTTTGGGAAGGTCGATTTGAAAACTTATATGGATGAGCTGGGATATGGTTCGGTTGAGAATGTTATTATCACCGATACAAGTCTTATGAAGAAAACCGGTGAGATTGTATCCGATGAAAACCTGGATATATTGAAGACTTATTCCGGCTATAAACTTATTGTCGGTACAGCTCCTTATCTTTCAGAGGAACTGTTTGATGCAATTGTCGCCTTTAACAATACTTTTTTAGGTGTAAACAGCACCATGAGTGATGAAGATATGGCATTCAATATTCTTAATTCAGTCATGAGCCATTATCTTGGCGAAGCCTATGTCGAAAAGTATTTCTCTGAGGATGCCAGGGAGGATGTCGAAAGCATCGCCAAAGAAATCATTGCAACCTATAAGAAGAGAATACAAAAACTTGACTGGATGGGTGACGCTACAAAGGCAGCAGCCATTTTGAAGCTGGACTCCATCAAGATGAAAATTGGTTACCCCGATTCCTTTAAAGATCCATTGTCCGGAATCAGTATAAAAACTTATTCCGACGGCGGATCCTTACTGGGTAATATATTTGCGATCAACTCGGCGCAGGTGAAGGAGTCGAAAAGTCTGCTTTCAAAGCCTGTTGATAAGACCGGCTGGGCCCTGCCGCCGCAAACAGTGAACGCGTTTTATAATGCGACAAACAATGAGATTACATTCCCCGCCGGTATCTTGCAGGCGCCCTTTTATGATGTGAACGCCACACGGGAGCAAAATTTAGGCGGAATCGGTACGGTGATTGCCCATGAGGTTACCCATGCTTTTGATAACAACGGGGCTCAATTTGATAAAGACGGGAATATGTCAAATTGGTGGTCCCAGGAGGACTATGAGAATTTCCAGCAAAAATGCAATGAAGTCATCGCCCTTTATAACGGCCTTGAGATTGCGCCGGGAGCCATTGTCAACGGTAATCTGACGGTGTCTGAGAATGTGGCTGATATCGGCGCTATGGCCTGTATTCTTGAAATTGCAGAGAGGCTGCCCGATACCGATTATGAAGTATTGTTTAGGAGCAATGCCAATATATGGCGTATGACGGCGACCAAACAAATGTATCAATATCTGGTGACCCAGGATGTCCACGCGCCAAACAAATTCAGAGTCAATCAGGTGCTTCGGAATTTTGATAAGTTCTATGAGACCTATGGCATCAAGCCGGGAGACGGCATGTATTTGGCTCCGAAAGAGCGCGTAATAGTCTGGTAAAATACATCAAATCAGGCTACAATAAATACATGCAATATGCCGGAGGTGTTTTAAAATATGAGAGTTAATCCTAAAGTCAGACGTATAGTGGCCTCAGTGCTGGCTGTATTATTGGCCCTGTCCATGTTACTGAGTGTTATCGTGATGAGCTTTCGGTTCTAAGAACCCCCAACCATCAACGCAATCAAAGATTGCCGGTGGGTCCCGGGAACCTTGTTATTTCGTAATAAAGAAGGGGACGTCCCAATTGCCGGGCCGTTCCCTTTTTCCTTCCGCAAAAACTGCTTTTTGAATTATTGGTCTCCTGAAAATGTAGTATGCCGTTGACCGTCATACCGGATAGGATTTGCTTTTTCCTTAGTGAGCTTTGCCTTTCCCTGGAGTTCAGGAACAGGCGCAGTCTGATTCTTCTCAAAATGCTGTTTTTTATTGCTTTCTGTTCCATGGGGCTCGCTTGGATCAGGACGTCGCATACCCTTTTTTGCCATAAGTCTGTGCTCCTTTCATCATTTCTGCCCATAGTGTTTGAAAGTTTATTGATTCGCATACCGGGTGATATCTGAAAATATGTATTTTTGCATACAAAAAAGGATTGTTCTTTTGGGAAAACCCTAAAACAATCCTCTTTGTTTTGCCGTTAAAATATGAATGCTATCTCAGTTTCGCGCCGAAATTCCTATCGAGATTTTCGAGGATCCTATCCATGGCGGAATTAATATCCTCATCCTTTAAAGTCCTGTCGGCTGCCCTGAAAGAAAGTGCGAAGGCGGCGCTTTTCATGCCCTCCGGTACCTGGGCGCCCTGATAGATATCAAAGAGCTGTACGTCCTCCAGGTATTCTCCGCCTCTTTGCCTGATGGCAGCCATAAGATCAGCCACATATACTTTTTCTTTCACTACAACGGCTAAATCCCGGGTGATTGCGGGGAATTTGGGCAGGGGCCTATATTGCCTGCCGG
>DOHN01000170.1:14502-18675 GCA_003535195.1 Ruminiclostridium sp. | reverse complement strand
AGAACGGCGGCATCGGCTATTGCTGCATAGGTTCTTTGAGGGCAATCATTTTTCTCGGCCACCTCGGGATGTATTTCTCCCAATATCGCACAGGCCGTGCTTTTTCCGTCTATTTTAACAAATAATCTTGCCGTGCGCCCGGGGTGGAAGGAGGGGTCCCCGGTTTCGGCTTTGAACTCGAAATCGGTAATGCCCATTGCCTTAAGGAGCTCTTCCATGCAACCCTTCAAGAAAAAGAAATCAGCCTCTCCGCCGTAAAGGCCCAGGGTCAGTGTCTCCCTTTCATCGGGAAGCGCCTCGCCCTCCCGGGGAATATATACATAGGAGAGTTCAAAAAGCCTTGCTTCGGGTATCTTGCGGCTGCTGTTAATGGAAAGCGCCTTCAGCATACCGGGCAAAGTAGTCGTTCTCATAATGCTGAAATCTTCGCCCATGGGATTTGAGATCACCACGGCATTGCGCAGGGGGCTTGCGGCAGGCAGATTGATGCTGTCAAAAATCTTAGGGCTTGCAATGGAGAGGGTATAGGCTTCATAGAGTCCGCAGCCCGTCATGGAATTCCGGATCACATCCTCCATACGCTGCTTGTAGGTTTTTCTGCCCTGCATGGATTCCTTGCCTGAAAGAAGACTGGGCTTAATATTATTATAGCCGTAGAACCGGGCGACTTCTTCGGATAAATCGGCAAGTCCCTCAATGTCACTGCGGAAGGAAGGAGGGATGAGGGTCATTTTTGCTTCATCCACGTCAAATTGGAGAGCCTTGAAGATCCTTACCATTTCAGCCTCTGCTATATCTGTTCCGAGAAAAGCATTGATGCGGTCCGGCTCGAATTTTAAGACCTTCTTCTGATACGGGTTTTCATAGCAGTCAATGATACCCGGTACGATCCTGCCCGCGCCTAAAAGCTCAATCAGCTCTGCACAGCGGTTTAAAGCGGCAATGGTGTTTTCCGTATCCAAGCCTTTTTCAAAACGGCTGGAAGCCTCGCTGCGGAGTCCCATTTTCTTTCCGGTAATCCGGATGGATGAGCCCTTAAAGGTAGCTGATTCCAAAAGCAGCATCCGGGTTTCCGGTGTCACTTCTGAATTCTCGCCGCCCATAACGCCGGCTACACAGACGGGCTTGTTTTCGTCGCAGATCACCAGCATGCTTGGATCCAGCTTTCTATCCTGACCGTCAAGGGTTTTAATGGTTTCTCCTTCTTTGGCTGTGCGCACGATAATCTTGGATCCCTGGAGCTTTTCCAAATCAAATGTATGCATGGGCTGACCATATTCCAGCATGACATAATTGGCAATATCCACGATATTATTGATGGGTCTCATACCGGCTGCGGCAAGTCTTCTTTGCATCCAGGCTGGGGACGGCTCAATTTTTACGTCCTTGACCACTCTTGCCGAATACCGGGGACAAAGCTCAGCATCTTGAACCTCCACCGATGCGATGGAATGGATGTCTCCGCCGGCTTCTTCCTTTACTTTTACCGCAGGAGTCTTAAAGGGCACGCCAAGTGTGACGGCGGTCTCACGGGCGAGACCGATAATGGACAGGCAGTCGGGACGGTTTGATGTGATTTCAAAATCCACCACCTGATCAAGGTCCAAAACCTCTTTCACATCAGCTCCCGGCTGGGGTGCGCCGTCAAAAACATACACTCCGTAATCCGGTGCGTCCGGCAGGTATTCCTTTGTCAGATTCAGCTCCTCAATGGAGCACATCATGCCATAGCTTTCCACGCCGCGGAGCTTGGCGGGTTTGATCTTACCTCCGGGAAGTTTGGCTCCAACCAGAGCAAGCGGAATGTAATCGCCTTCTTTGACATTGGCTGCGCCTGTGACGATTTGCAGGACCTCATTGCCGATGTCCACCCTGCAGATGCGAAGCTTATCGGCATCAGGGTGCTTATCGATAGCGGTAATTTTTCCTGCAACCACCTTTTCGATATCCTTACCCATATCTTCAACGCCCTCAACCTTTGAGCCGGACATGGTCATGGCCTCTACATAATCCTTTATATCAACATTAATATCTACGTAATCCTTAAGCCATTTTAATGGTGCCTTCATTTTATTTACCTCCTCAGAACTGCTTTAAAAAACGCATATCATTTTCATATAACAGCCGCAGGTCATCAATGCCATATTTGCCCATGGCGATGCGTTCGATTCCCAGACCAAAGGCGAATCCGGAATAGATATCGGGATCGATACCACATTCTCTCAGTACGTTGGAATGCACCATGCCGGCGCCGAGTATTTCAACCCAGCCCTCGCCCTTGCATATTCTGCAGCCCGATCCGCCGCATCCCCAGCAGGATACGTCAACCTCTGCAGAAGGCTCGGTAAACGGGAAGTGATGCGGTCTTAAACGAATCCTGGTATGCTCGCCAAATACGCCTTTTGCAAAGGCCTGCAATGTGCCTACCAGATCGCCCATGGTAACGCCTTTATCCACCACAAGGCCTTCCACCTGGTGGAACACCGGGGAATGGGTTGCATCCACGGCATCGGACCGATACACACGCCCGGGGCAGATGATGCGAATAGGGGGGGTATGGGCCTGCATATGCCGAATCTGGACAGGAGAGGTATGGGTTCTTAAAACCACACTGTCGTTGATATAAAATGTATCCTGTGTATCCCGGGCAGGATGATTCTTAGGAATGTTAAGTGCTTCGAAATTGTTGTAGTCCAGCTCTACTTCGGGTCCTTCGGCTATTTCATAGCCCATGCCCAGGAAAATATCCTTAATTTCATCCAGCGTGCTTGTAAGAGGATGTTTTTTTCCTAAGGCTTGAATCCGGCCCGGCATAGTGACATCCAGAACCTCGCTTTTGAGCTTCTCATTCAGAATGGCTTTGCCAAGGCGTTCTTTCGCCTTTACGATGCCTTCCTCCAGAGCGGCGCGGACATCATTTGCCACTTGCCCTATAATGGGGCGTTCTTCGGCCGTTAATGCGCCCATCCCTTTTAATATCCGGGTCAGCTCACCCTTCTTGCCTAAAAAAGAAACCTTCAATTCCTCCAGTTCTTGCATATTTGAAATCTTCGAAAGTTTTTCCAGGGCGTCTTTTCGAATGGCTTCCAATTGTTGCTTCATGGTCTTTAACACCTCAATTTTCCTTGATTTATCGATCTCTTGCCTTCATACAAAAAACAGATGATCATAACCGGGCATAAAAAAAACGCTTCGTCATAGGACGATGCGTTTGATCGCGGTACCACCTATGTTCATGACAGCTTCCGGCATTCGGCAGCCGTCATGCACTTTCCTGCTGTAACGGGCTTTTCCCGGCCGCTCCTACTAAAAGCTTCAGGCGGCAGCTCCGAAGTGAAATTCAGCAAATACATTCAGATTGATGCTTACAGCCGATGACACCAACTCTCTGGCTGAAGTGGCAGTTGCTTACTGATCTTCATCATAGCTTCATATGGTCTATATTCTAACCGCGTATACACTAAAGTAACAACCGCGGTTTCAAATAAGGGTAGTTGCTCAATTATTATCCTTATTATACCCATTTGCCGCCAACTGTTCAAGGTTAACGGACGGAAATTTTAAAAAAACAGGGCAAAGCCTTAACCGATTATAAATACTCTTCCGGATGCTCCGATTCATGGCTGATGCGCTGGAGGTCATATGGTGTTTCCTGATATACATAGTAGTTCAGCCAGTTGGCATAGAGCAGGTTTGCGTGTCCCCGCCAACTTACCAGCGGAGGTTTTGACGAATCATTCCCCGGATAGTAATTCTTGGGAAGGTCAATATCCATCCCCTTGCTCAGATCCCTGAAATATTCATCGCCCAGTGAATTGGGGTCGTACTCCGAATGCCCCGTCACAAAAATCTGGCGCCCGCCTTTGGCGACCACAATATATATTCCTGATTCTTCGGATTCGGCAAGTATTTTCAATTCTTTTACCCTTTCAATGTCCTCACGCCGGACCTCGGTATGGCGGGATTGGGGAACATAGAAAACATCATCAAACCCGCGGAAGAGCTTGACATACTTTTTGATAATGTGATGGGGGAACACCCCGAATATCTTTTTTTCCAGCGGATATTTGGGGATGCCATAATGGTGGTAAAGCCCGGCCTGAGCGCCCCAGCAAATATGTAAAGTGCTGTAAACATTCGATTTAGAGTACTCCATCAGCTCCGTAAGCTCTT
>DOHN01000170.1:13495-14406 GCA_003535195.1 Ruminiclostridium sp. | reverse complement strand
GGTGGAGAACACATTGGTGACGCTCCAGTCCATGACCTCGGTGAGTTCATCCCAATAGGCCACTTCCTCAAAAGGCATTGTCTCAACGGGGGCACCCGTAATAATAAGGCCGTCAAATTTCTGGTCCTTTACTTCATCAAAGGTTTTATAAAAGAGTCTAAGGTGCTTTTTGGGCGTATTTCGGGAAGTATAGGATCTGGGATGCAAAAGCTCAATATCCACCTGGAGCGGTGAATTGCCGATAAGCCGCAGAAGCTGGGTTTCAGTTACAATTTTTGTAGGCATCAGATTCATAATAGCGATCTTTAACGGACGGATATCCTGATGCATGGCCCTGGCTTCATCAAAAACAAAGATATTTTCGTGCTGCAGCGTTTCATAAGCCGGCAGATTATTTGGAATATTAATTGGCATAGTTTTGCTCCTTCGATTATTACCATGATTCAATGTAATTAATTTGATTTTATGGATAGAAAGGCCCCGTGTCAATAATAAAGAAATACAGATTTTATGTATATCGAATGGAGCCGGGGAATGCATATAAAAAGGTTCCCTGCTTTGCCAGGAACCTCTCAAATAAAAATCAGCATCAGATATTAAAAACGAGCAGACCTGTAAGCCGGGTTCTGTCTTGAACGATCATCTATCTATGCCTGGTATTGCTACAAGGCTTTAGCCACCTCTTTAGGAACAGGCGGGCCGCCTGTGTGTTCCTTTTCACGGTGTTGCTCCAGGTGGGGTTTACATGGCACCCTCCGTTGCCGGGAGGGTCGGTGAGCTCTTACCTCGCCTTTCCATCCTTACCTTACATTCTTCTTTGTAAGGCGGTTTATTTCTGTTGCACTTTCCTTGAAGTCGCCTTCACCGGGTATTACCCGGCACCCTTGCCCTATGGAGCCCGGACTTTCCTC
>DOHN01000170.1:13104-13255 GCA_003535195.1 Ruminiclostridium sp. | reverse complement strand
CTTCGTCAAATGGGAACTGGTGGCAATCTGGGTTAACGCCCAAACTTTTTTTTAAAAAGGCGGTAGGAAAGTAACAACATTGGACTAGCCAGAATAGTATGTAATGAGCTTGTTCGACAAAAAAACAAGCCAATAAATTTCAGATAGAAAG
>DOHN01000170.1:12706-12958 GCA_003535195.1 Ruminiclostridium sp. | reverse complement strand
GCCAATAAATTTCAGATAGAAAGGAGTGATAGAATGAAAAGGAAGATTCTTCAGGTTCCTGTTATAGTAGGAAAAGGCTCAGAGCAGTTTTTTGTTGAGAAGGACGTCAAGATTTCACCTCCCAGTCCCCCTATTTTTAAGATCGAGGAGATTGAGAAAAAGGTTGTAGTGACAGATGCACAAGTAATTCCGGGGAAGGTCATTTTTAATGCCTACATTTGGAAGAATGTCATTTACAAAACCGTAGAGGAT
>DOHN01000170.1:2945-12596 GCA_003535195.1 Ruminiclostridium sp. | reverse complement strand
GCATTTACAAAACCGTAGAGGATGTTTGCGACGGCATAGTCAACGGCCCTGTATACCATGCCACCTTTAAGATTCCGTTTGGAGGTTTTGTGAAAATTGACCCCATCGGATGTGAAAAAGTGACCGAATGCGATAAAGCGGAAGTTCTTGAAGCATTTGTCGAGGGCGAGAAAGATTTCTTACACGGTGAATCTACTTGCAAGGGCGTAACGGTGTTTAACGAACTTCTTGAAAAGGATGTCGTTAAGATCGTAGTCAAGGTTGTCAGATTGGAGCATATCCCGGTAGCTTGCGATGGCGATGAGAAGGACGACGACAAGTGTGAAAGGTGCGACGGCGACAAGTACGAGAAAATCTGCGAAGACAAGAAGGAAGGCAGATGCGAAGAAAAAGAGGATGGCAAGGGCGATAAGCGCTATGACTGCCGTGGAGACTATTATGCAAAATGCCGCGGTTTTTATGGAAAATAAGGGATGAACAAAGGTCTTGTAACTAAAAAATGATTTAATAGACCAAGAAGGGGCCGTCAAATGACAGCCCTTTCTTCTAGTGTTCCCGGTGAGCACACAAAAACCCACATTTCCCCATTAAGTGAGGGAACATTTGTAAAAAAGAAATTTATTAAGTATAGTTATGGTAGACAAGTAATATATAGGGTAAATGTTAATATAAGTCAGATGGGAGTATAAAAATGAAGAAATTTGTAATTAAGCTATTAGTAGCCTTAATTTTATTAACTGTCATTTTTTATACTGTATATACTTACCCGAGAGAATTTAATAAAGAATGTAAAGGAATTTTATATAGACTTGGTGATAGCGATAAAAATTACACAAAAGAAGTCACAGTAAAATTTGATGGTATATTTTCTAAAGATTTTATTTTTGGTTATCACTATATAGGAGATATTTTTGTAGATAATTTTAAGGTAAAGATAAATGAAGTAAAGTTTGATAAATATAATAAAGGTCATCTAGAACCGTATTATGATGAAAACACTGATGAAACTGTTAATTTAGGAATGATTATTGTAGATTCAAATTTTAGCAAATTAATAATTGCTGTTCATGATATACTAATGATAACGGAAAATGAATCACATTACAAATGGTCAACAGGTGATGGATTAGTTATTGCAGCACCAGCTGAAAATCGCATTGAAGCACTAAATATCACAAAAGAACTATTATCAAAATATCTGCATATTCCAGAGGCTAACTTTAAATAATCATAAATCGCTTTAAAGTTATTTTAAAAATTCACACATAGTTCGGCTTATGTCTATTGGCTTTATCTTCTGCATTTGATAATTTTTATAAACTGTTGTTATAATTTTACAGTTCTATTTCTTATTGGGGGTGAGGCAAATGCGTTAATTTTTGCACATTTTCGATCTGCATTATATATTGGCGTTAAACCACTCAAAAAAGCATTTGCCTATTACTGGTTTTGTCATTATGTCTTTCTTTTAAGTCAGTTTCTTTTGCATCAGGACCGGAGACTAATGACATAGTTGTTCATGGAAACAAGGAACTTTTACAAAAAGAATATAATCAAAATACTCAATTTGATGGAATTAAAATGTCTTTAGATGGCTATTATGCATTAGAAATTAATAAAGATAAAGAGCCCGATTATCTCCCTGTCGGTAGACTAGATATTGATCTTTCTAAGCCGGCAGAGGTTGAAAAAGCTTTAGCCAGAAACGATATTGCAGAAGAGATTAAAGAAGAAATAAAAAACAAATACAAGATTGCAAGCGAAACAAATAAAAATATAATTGTTACTTTGTTCTCTTCACAGTTTTTATCCCTGGATGCTTCGACGGCATCTGATGAGACAATATATTATGTATATAATGGTAACTTACTTAGGACCGATAGAATGTATGCGTGGGATGTAAATACACAATATGTATTGGTTAAAGAAGGTATAAAAACTGCTACGGTTGCAGAAAAGATTATTAATATATTACTAACTGGTGCTAATCATATTGATAATGAATATGTTAACTTTATTAGTACAGGGATAAATCTTCTGCGAGGTTGGATAAATTACACTGGAAAAAATATAGCTTTTGGGCATTATGATGACTTCCTTCAAGTTAGACTTATTTACGATGTAGTTAATTCTTGGACATATGGACAGGTTGTTGATACATGGCATCTTGGTTTATCTTCACAAAAAGCTACTGTAACAAATATAGCATCTGAGCAATATTATTTTGGTTCTAGCACTCAAAGGGGCTATACTTACCCTCAAAGTAGAGATGTTAATGTAGTTCATAAAACAAAACATTTTGATGACCCATGGGCTATAGCATGAAATTCTATTTATAATCCGGTATCTGAGTGGCTTTCTTGGAAATGTTATGACATAACTTTTTACTTCTAATTCGATATAAAAGGGGCTGTCTCAAAATAAGAAATTATTTTTGAGATAGCCCCATGGTTTTGTAAAATGAAGCAAATTAAGTATGGCATAAAGCCGCTTTGCTATATTCTAGCAACGCCGGATGCTCTTGCGGCTTCGGCAACAGCCTTGGCCACTGCAGGTGCAACCCGTTTGTCAAATGGGGAAGGAATAATATAATCAGGCGCCAGCTCGTCATCGCCGATAAAGGATGCAATAGCTTTTGCAGCCGCAATTTTCATCTCGTCGTTGATATCGCTGGCTCTTACATCAAGAGTTCCTCTGAACAGGCCCGGGAAAGCAAGGACATTATTGATCTGATTAGGAAAATCAGAACGGCCGGTTCCTATAACCTTTGCACCCGCAGCAATCGCGTCATTAGGCATAATTTCGGGAGTGGGGTTGGCCATAGCAAAAATAATAGGATCTCTGGCCATACTCTTTACCATCTCCTGATCAACCATACCGGGAGCAGATACGCCTAAGAATACATCGGCGCCCTTGATAACTTCCTTGAGCGTTCCCTTTTTCATTTCCAGATTTGAAATTTCAGCCATCAATTCTTTTTCCGCGTTGAGGCCGGGGCGTCCCTTGTAGATGGCACCCTTGGTATCACAAAGAATGACTTTCTTAAGGCCCATACTCATCAGCAGCTTTGTAATAGCAATGCCTGCCGCGCCGGATCCGTTGACAACGACTTCAATTTCAGAGAGTTCCTTTTTTACGATTTTTAAGGCATTTAAAATTGCGGCCAGTGCAACGATGGCGGTTCCGTGCTGATCGTCATGAAAAATTGGAACATCGCACTCTTTCTTGAGCCTTCTTTCAATTTCAAAACAGCGGGGAGCGGAGATATCCTCCAGATTAATTCCGCCAAAGCTTCCTGCCAGCAGCTTTACGGTGTTTACAATAGTGTCCACATCATTGGAACGGATGCAAAGAGGGAATGCGTCTACATCACCGAAGGTCTTAAAAAGAACACATTTTCCTTCCATAACAGGCATGCCTGCTTCAGGGCCGATGTTGCCGAGACCAAGCACAGCACTGCCGTCTGTTACCACGGCGACAAGATTATGTCTTCTGGTCAATTCATAAGATTTGTTAATATCTTTCTGGATATCGAGACATGGCTGGGCGACTCCGGGAGTATATGCGATGGAAAGATCATCCTTATTGCTGACGGAAGCGCGGCTGATCACTTCAATTTTACCTTTCCATTCGGCATGGGCCTTTACTGATTTTTCTCCGATTGTCATGTGAGTGTCCTCCTATTTTTTATTGTGAATACAATTTTATATATCTTTGACTTCATTTAAAATGGCTTTTACAGCGTCTGCAGAAGCGCGGAGTAATTTTTCTTCCTCCGGTGTAATCGGAAATGGGATGATTTCCTCAACACCATAAGAATTAATAATGGAGGGCAGGCTTATTGCAACATCGCTGATGCCGTATATACCGTCCACAACGCTGGATACTGTTCTGATGGTATTTTGGTTCTTTAAAAGAGTTTCCACGATGCTGTTTACCGCAATGGAAACAGCGTAATAGGTAGCTCCTTTATTCTTGATGATGGTAGCTCCCGCTTTTTTGATTTCTTCTTTGATCTTTTCCCGGTCTGCATCGGTAAAGGTATTGTGGTGAAGATTTCCGTATTCCTCTACATTCATTCCGGCAATATGGGTAGAGCTCCATAACGGTATCTGGGAATCACCGTGCTCTCCAACAACATAACCGTGGACATTTCTGATGTCAACATTAAATTTCTCAGCTAAAGAAAATCTGAGACGCGCGCTGTCCAAAACGGTGCCCGAACCAAATACCCGGCCGTTGGGAAGCCCGGACCATTTTTGTATCTTATATGTCAGAATGTCAACGGGGTTTGCTACCACGAGAATGGCGCCCCGCGTATAGTACTTCATAATATTGTCTGTAATATCCTTTGCGACGACGAGATTTTTCTTGGCCAGGTCCAGTCTGGTTTCTCCAGGCTTTCTGCCCATTCCTGCAGAGATGATGATTACATCACAATCTTTTATATCTGAATAGTCCCCTGCATAAACCAACATTTGCCCTACAAAGCAAAGTCCGTGATTGATATCCAGGGCTTCCCCCAAAGCTTTCTCTTTATTTACATCAATGATTACAATTTCACTGGCATTTTGTTGAAGAGCCATTGCGAAAGCCGTTGACGCACCTACGAACCCTGCTCCTATAATTGCGACCTTTGTTTTAGTAATACCCATATAAGCTGCCTCCTTTAAATGTTTTGTTAAATAAATAACATTACGTATCATATCATGTAGATCTACCTATAGCTATCGTCAAAATTGTATAAAAGATTATGAAATTTCTTATTAATTTGTACATGCTAATAAGAACCCCACCCGCTTACGCAGGCAAAGATTGCTTGCGGGTCCCGGGAACCTTGTTGCTTCGTAATAAAAAGCAAGCGCCGTCTCCATGGCGCTTGCTCTTTTAATCCAATTTAGAAATGCTAGATGAATAGTGACATATCTGATTCCTCTGCGGATGCGAGCATGGAGGCGACGCCACCTATATGGATATTATCAATTAATTCTTCCTTTTTTATTCCCATAACATCCATGGACATGGAGCATGCAGTAATCTGTACGCCGTTTTTCTGCGCGGAATCTATCAGATCTTCAAGGGAGCTGATATTTTTGTGCTTCATAACTTGTCGGATCATCTTGGGTCCCATACCCAGCATATTCATTTTGGAAAGCCCCAGCTTTTTAGAACCTCTGGGCATCATGAGGCCAAACATTTTTTCAATAAAGTTTTTTCTGATTTTTGCCTTTTGGGCCTTTCGCAAAATGTTCAGTCCCCAGAAAGTAAAAAACATGTTTACTTTACGCCCCATGGCGGCAGCGCCATTGGCGATTATAAAGGCAGCAATCGCTTTATCCAGGTCACCTGAGAAAACGACAATATTTTTTTCATTCTTCTCGTTGACGGCGTCAATTTTGGCACGATTGCCCTTTTTTACAATAACTTTAAATTGTCCTCCCTGGTTGATGCTTTCGGCCAGTTTGTTGCCGGTCCGATTGCACCAGGCTTCGATATCCGATGCAAAGGCCGGATCGGTTGCCAGTACCTCCAGTTCTTCACCATCTTCAAGGCCTTTTATTGTTTCGCTGACCTTTAAAATAGGCCCCGGACACTGCAGTCCGCATGCATCCACTGAGATACGTTTTACGGGCTTATTGGAAGAAGTCTTAAAACCCTTCTCGGAAAGCTCCATGGCTCTTTCATCATCAGCCTTTTTATTATCATTAATCTTTTTGAATGAAATTGGTGATTTAATCATGCTGTAGAGACGATAACCCCCTGAAAGATTGAAAACCTTATCAAATCCGTTTTGAATCAGAATTCTATAAGCAATATATCCCCTTAATCCGATCTGACAGAAAACATAGACCGGTTTTTTCTTGTCCAGCTCATGTATACGATGCCTCAGTTCATCGACCGGTATATTGACAGATCCGCTGATGGTTCCGTTGGCATATTCCGTTTGAGTTCTCACATCCAAAAGTGTGACTTTTTCGGGATCAAGATTACTTACATCATGCCAATGGAAAACTTTCATGTCTCCATTTATGATATTGGAGGCTACATAGCCGGCCATGTTTACAGGATCCTTGGCTGAACCGAATGGAGGAGCATAAGCCAGTTCAAGATTTGTAAGGTCTTTTACGGTCATATTTGCTTTAATGGCTGTTGCCAATACGTCGATACGTTTGTCAACACCTTTAAATCCGGTAACCTGGGCGCCTAGCAGCTGACCGTCTGTTTTTCGGAAAATCAGCTTAATTGTCATAAAAGTGGCGCCAGGATAGTAACTTGCGTTTGAGGCGCTGAATGTATAAGATTTTTCATATTCAATGCCTGCGTTTTTCAGGGTTCTTTCATTGCTGCCCGTCACCGCAACAGTCATGTCGAAAGCCTTTAAAATGGACGTACCCAGCGTGCCGCCGTAGGCGCTTTCAAACCCATTTATATGATCGGCTGCGATGCGTCCCTGGCGGTTGGCCGGCGAAGCCAGAGGGACAAAAACCCTGTTTCCGGTAACAACGTCAACCACTTCCACGGCATCGCCTACAGCATAAATGTCAGGGTCACTGGTTCTCATATGGTTGTCGGTAACGATGCAGCCGCGGGTTCCTAACTGTAATCCGGCATCCTTTGCCAGTGAACTTTCCGGACGAACCCCTATGGCCAGAATAACCAAATCAGTTTTAATCTCGGTGCCCTTTCCAAGGGTTACTATATATGAGGCTCCATCGCAGCGAATGCCTGTCAATGCGTTCTCCAGATAAAGCATCACACCTTTTCCGGCAATATGCTTGTGCACCTCAGCCGCCATATCCGAGTCCAGAGGTTGAATCACATGATCCGACATGTCGGCGACAGACACCTCAAGCCCGAGGGCATGAAGGTTTTCAGCCATCTCAATACCGATATATCCACCCCCTATCACAACAGCGCTTTTGGGTTTATTGTTGGTAACATAATCTTTTATCCGGTAGGTGTCGGGAATATTTCTCAATACGAAAACCGCATCTGATTTTGCACCCTCAATGGGAGGGATGATGGGTTCCGATCCGGGTGATAAAATCAGCTTGTCATAGCTTTCCTCATAGATTTTTCCGCTGGCTTCCTTCACTTCTACTGTCTTCTTTTCCCGGTTTATCTTTATGACTTCGCTTTTGATTCGAACGTCCACATCAAGACGTTTCTTAAAGGATTCGGGGGATTGGAGAGTAAGCTTTTCCTTATCGGTGATTACGTCGCCTATATAGTAGGGAAGACCGCAGTTGGCAAAGGAAATGTAATCACCACGTTCAAACATAATGATTTGCGCATGTTCATCAAGTCTCCTGAGTCTCGCGGCAGCAGTAGCGCCTCCGGCGACTCCTCCGACGATCAATATCTTCTTTGACATTATAAAACGCCTCCCTTTTAAACTGGCTGATAAGCCATAGCCTGTGAACTATTTAACAATTTAATCATAAAATAGAACATATGCTTTTTCAGTGACTATGTCACATACATAAAACCATTGGCGCCCCCTTTTTATGAGCTGCTGTTTGTGCTATATTATGATTGCGACTGCCGCATAACAGGTGCAATGAAATTTCTATTCATAGAACTTTTATCAAAAAGCTATGGCTATAGCTTTTTGGATTGTAATCGTATTTTATAGCAGTTGAAATAGATTTGTTTAAGTAAATCGGGGAGGATCACAGCCGTTGAATTATAAAATTGGTCTTGTGTCGTTGGGCTGTCCTAAAAATCTGATCGACAGCGAAATTATTCTGGGTTCCTTACAGAACGAAGGATTTGAGTTAACAGCAGAGCATCAGCTTGCCGATGCCATTATTGTCAATACCTGTGCCTTTATTGGCGATGCCAAGGAGGAGGCGGTTATGAGTATTTTAGAGGCTGCCCGGTATAAGGAGGAGGGCAATCTGAAAACGCTTATTGTCACGGGCTGTTTGGCGGAGCGTTATAAAGAAGATATCTTAAAAGAAATTCCAGAGGTCGATGTTGTGGTCGGTACGGGGAGTATTGGCGAACTACCTCGCATCATCAGAGAAAGATCAGAAAATAGAAGCAGAGGGCAGGAATTTTATGCCAATATTCCCGATTCGGTTGATTACCTGGATTTAACACGGCTGATAACCGACGATCACGCCTATGCCTATTTAAAAATAGCCGAAGGCTGCAACAACCGGTGCACCTATTGCATCATTCCGAGACTTCGGGGGGGTTACAGAAGCAGGACTATTGAAAGCATTTTAAAAGAAGCCAGGGCTTTGGCAGCCCAGGGGAAAAAGGAGCTTATTTTAGTTGCACAGGATGTCACTTATTATGGCCTCGATATCTATGGGAGAAAAAGTCTGGTTGATCTTATAAAGCAGCTGAGCCAAATCAAAGAATTAATCCGGATCCGGCTTCTCTATTGCTACCCGGAGCTCATTGACGGGAAGCTCATTGAGGAAATGCGTAATAACCCCAAGCTGTGCAAATATTTTGACATTCCTATCCAGCATATATCTGACCGGATCTTAAAGGCGATGGGCCGCCGGGGAACCGGCAGCTATATAAAAACTCTTTTGGCCGATATCCGAGCCAGAATTCCCGGAGTGGCCTTAAGGACAACGCTCATTACAGGCTTCCCTGGTGAGACCGAGGAAGATTTTCAGGCGCTTTATGAATTTGTCGGGGAGAGCGGCTTTGAGCGCCTTGGTATTTTTGCCTATTCTAAAGAGGAAGGAACTCCGGCCTATAAGATGAAGGGCCACCTTTCAAAGAAGATAAAGGAAGGCCGGCGGGATAGGATTATGGCGCTTCAGCAGGAAAATGTACGGAAATATAATAGCTCGCGAATTGGAGAAATTTATGATACAATGGTCGATGGAGTTGCAGACGATGGCATTTTCTATATGGGAAGATCCTACGCTGAAACTCCCGACATCGATCCGGTTATTTATTTTACATCGCCGGAACCTTTGGAAAAAGGCGCCATGGTACCGGTGAAAATTCTCTGCGCTGATGGATACGACCTGGTCGGAGAAGTAGAGATTGCAAATTAGCAGAGGTGGGACAAATGAATCTTCCGAATAAAATAACGATTTCCAGAATAATTGCGACCCCGATTTTTTTGTTTTTTTTAGTACCCGGGTGGTTTGGACAATTTTTCGGGCTGGCCGACTGGGGCCGGTATGCCGCCACTGTAATATTTGTGTTGGCCGCTTTTACTGATATGATCGACGGAAATCTGGCCCGTAAAAACAATCTTATTTCCGAGCTTGGAAAATTTTTAGATCCAATTGCCGATAAGCTTTTGGTTACCTCGGCACTCATTGCTCTGATTAAAACGGACGGCCTTTCGGTCTGGATCGTTTTTATTATTGTTGCCCGCGAATTTATTGTCTCGGGTTTTCGCTTGGTGGCAGCCGGCCAGGGCGTGGTTATAGCGGCTGATAAATGGGGTAAAATTAAAACGGTCACCCAAATTATCGCCATTGTCGCTATTCTGCTCAGGGATTTTCCATTTTCACTGATTACTGATTTTCCGGTCGGGATGGCACTCATGTATGCGGCTGTTTTTATGACGGTGGTTTCAGGAATTAACTATATGGTTAAAAATTCCAAAATATTGATGGCCGACCGGTGAAATAATAATACAGCGAATAAATCCAGGACGGATTTTCT
>DOHN01000170.1:0-2842 GCA_003535195.1 Ruminiclostridium sp. | reverse complement strand
ATTTTCTCGAGGGCGCACTTTAACATCATTCCGGCGCTAAGTTACGAATTGAAAAAGTCGGAAACAATGCCTTTACATGTTTTTGGAACTATGCTAGAATATTTAAGTCTATCCGAACCGATTGCGCGGTTAACGGCGGCTCCGGCCATTTACTGGGCATTCGGCAATTTATATGAAAGGAGTTTGTTATTTATGGAAAGAATGGAAAAACAAGAGATTATCAAGTCTTATGCGACCCATGAGGGAGATACAGGTTCCCCGGAGGTGCAGATTGCACTGCTCACCGACAGAATCAATCACTTAAACGAGCACCTCAAATTCCACAAAAAAGATCACCACTCACGTCGTGGCCTTTTGAAAATGGTTGGCGCAAGAAGGGGTCTGTTGAACTATCTCATGAAGAAAGACATCAATAGATATCGTGAAATCGTAGCAAAGCTTGAATTGAGAAAGTAAGATCTGGGGCGGATTTTTCCGCCCCTTTTAATCATGTTCATGCCGTTGGTCAAGGGCAACAAGAGATCAGAGAAGAGGTTTTCAAGGTTTTGGCGCCTGTTCCCTGACCTTTTGTCCCTGACTGGCGATTATTAGCTTTTGTTTTCATTGAAACAGAGGCACAATAACAACAGGAAGCGGAGAAAAGGAGAATATTATGAAGAAAGTTTTTAATTTTGAAGTTGCCGGCCGGCCTCTTTCCATTGAATTAGGTCAGGTGGCTCAGCTGGCAAACGGGGCGGCTCTTGTCCGCTATGGGGATACGGTGGTTCTGTCCACCGCGACAGCCGCCAAACAACCCAGAGACGGTATTGATTTCTTCCCCTTAAGCGTTGATTATGAAGAAAAGCTCTACTCAGTGGGAAAAATTCCGGGCGGCTTTATCAAAAGAGAAGGAAAGCCTACCGAAAAAGCCATTCTGGTATCCCGTGTCATTGACAGACAAATGCGGCCCAGATTCCCCAAGGATTTACGCAATGATGTCACTATTGTGAATACCGTTTTGTCGGTAGAACAGGACAATTCACCTGAATTTGCTTCTATTATAGGCACGGTGGTTGCTCTCTCTACATCGGATATCCCCTTTAACGGCCCCATAGCAGGCGTTATTTTAGGTCTGGTGGATGGGCAGGTAGTGATTAACCCCACGACCGATCAAAGAAATAAGAGTGACATGTATGTGACTCTTTCTGCAGATAAGGAAAAAATTGTTATGATTGAAGCGGGCGCCAATCAGGTTCCCGATGAGGTCATGCTTGACGCCATCAAAAAAGGCCATGAAGAGATCAAGCGCATCATTGATTTTATTGATTCCATTGTTGCGGAAGTAGGGAAGCCTAAGTTCGCTTATGAGTCCTTTGCCGTTGCAGATGATTTATGGACGGCAGTTTATGAATTGGCTAAGGATGATATCAAAACAGCTCTTATGAACGCTGATAAGGCAACCCGGGATACACAGGTCGACGCTGTTTGCGCAAGTGTCCAGGAAAAGCTTGCAGAAGCTTACCCGGACCAGCAGGGCAAGATCGGAGAAGCGCTGTATAAGCTTCAGAAGAAAACGGTAAGGTCTCTTATTTTAGAGGAGCATAAACGTGTGGATGGCCGTTCCCTGATGGAAATCCGTCCCCTTTCGGCTGAGGTTGGAATCCTTCCAAGGACCCATGGTTCGGCACTCTTCCAGCGCGGCCAGACTCAGGTCATGACCACTGTTACCTTAGGTCCTATGAGTGAAGTGCAGATGCTCGACGGTGTGGATCTGGACGAGCAGAAACGATATATTCACCACTATAACTTCCCGCCCTATTCGGTAGGAGAGGCCAGGAGCTCCAGGGGTCCCGGCCGGCGTGAAATAGGCCACGGCGCCCTTGCCGAAAGAGCTTTAGAGCCTGTTATTCCCAGTGAAACGGAATTTCCTTATGCCATCAGGCTGGTTTCGGAGGTGCTCATGTCCAATGGTTCTACCTCCCAAGGCAGCGTATGCGCCAGCACACTGGCCCTCATGGATGCCGGCGTTCCCATAAAAGAGCCCGTAGCCGGTATTTCATCGGGTCTTGTAGTGGATGAAGAAAACCCGGATAGATTCATTACATTTATGGATATACAGGGAATAGAGGATTTCTTCGGCGATATGGACTTTAAGGTTGCCGGAACCAAGAACGGCATTACGGCAATCCAGGTGGATATCAAGGTGGATGGCCTTACTTACGAAATCATCCGCCAGGCTTTTGAAATTACCAAAAAGGGCCGCATGCAGATTCTCAACGAAGTGATGCTGCCCGTCATTCCGGAGCCAAGAAAGACACTTTCTTCTTATGCGCCGAAGATTTATCAGACCAAGATCGATGTGGATAAGATCCGCGAGGTCATTGGACCCGGCGGAAAGGTTATTAATAAGATTATTGCCGAGACCGGCGTAAAAATCGATATTGAAGAGGATGGTTCCGTATTCGTTGCCACCTCCGACGAAGCGGCCGGCCAAAAAGCCATTCAGATCATTGAAGGGATTGCGGGAGATGTGGAACCCGGTACAGTTTATACCGGCAAGGTAACACGGATTATGACATTCGGTGCCTTTGTTGAGTTCCTGCCCGGCAAAGAAGGTTTGGTGCATATCTCCAAGCTGGATACCAAGCGTGTCAATAAGGTTGAAGATGTGGTCAATGTAGGAGACGAGATCACGGTTAAAGTCATTGAGATCGACAAGCAGGGCCGTATCAACCTTTCCAGAAAAGATGTGCTGCTGGAGAACGGTTCCGGAAAAGAATAATTCTTCAAAGAAATTTTATACTAATAAATGAAACCGGGCCTGGCTGACAGTCAGGCCTTTTTTTAGTGTGCCGAGCATGGC
>DOHN01000027.1:2326-2813 GCA_003535195.1 Ruminiclostridium sp. | reverse complement strand
AGGAATGGTATCATTGCACCATTGACTGAAAATAATATGGGGTGCAAGAGGCAGTACGCCTCTCTCCCCGGCAAGGCGGCAGTATTCCACCGCGTTCTTTATATTGGTGTTGTAATCCCCACGCAGGGGACTTGCGATATACACCATTTTCAAAAGTTCTCACCTCCAAAAAAAACGGGCGAATACCAGTTTCCCGGTACTCGCCCATTGGTTCATTCTGCAAATCAATCGCTATCAAGTTCTTGTAAGAGTATGCTTTTTGCGGCTTCCTTTAAGGCTCGAATCCAAAATCCTCCGCTTCCTCACCAAAGGTAAGAGAAATCAGATTGCTTTTTATCTCGGTATCTGAGGAGTGATCCGGTTCCTGTGCCTCCCGGTCAAGCTGCTTTTGCAAAAAAAGGCATATGGGAACCTCCATGGGCGGAATTTTCGCTTCCTCCTGCATCAGATCATTATAATAGGAAATGTAAACGCCGAAATTCTCATT
>DOHN01000027.1:0-2176 GCA_003535195.1 Ruminiclostridium sp. | reverse complement strand
TTCAGGGTGGCAAGCAGGCTGTCCTCCGATACGATTAAGTCCTCAACCTCATCATAGATTTGGCGCAATTCAAAGAGCGGAACGGCGGCGGTAGTCAGGTCATAAAACAGGTATTCGCCCTGCTTCCTTCCAAACGCTTCGGCAATATCCGACATAAAATTATCGGCTACCGATTCATGTACAGCAAAATAGTCCTCGCCCTCTGAATGGACAAAATAAATGCCGTTGCGTACCCGGTTAAGCTGTTCCGGGCTGCTTTTTTCCGCTTCAAAGGGAATGGGCGGGGCGCACTCTCCAAAATAATCGGTCAGGCGCAGGCTGCCGTCCCGTCTGATTTCCTGCATCATTTCAACAGCCTTGGATTCCATACGTTTGCAGGCGGCAACACGGCGCTGAAGCATTTCATACATCGGGATGTCCTTGGTGTCTTCGCCATAGCAAAGCCAGTCACCGTCCTGCTCCGCCATGGAAATGGCTTTCTCTGAAAGGACTTCTTTTTCCTTGGACTTTGGAACCATAATGCCCTCACGCTCAAAACCGTTTTCATCTTTGGCAGCAATCAGGTAAATGTTCATAGCGATTTCAACGGCAGTGTTGATGTTTCCCCAAATCGATTCTCCGCTTGGGTGGTTCATAATATCACTCTCCAATCTTTCATAATATAGCCTTACCTGTACATAATACAACTATATATCCCCATTATCAACAAATATCGTTGTCTTATATTTTGTTGTGTTATACACCATAATAATAGAAGTACAGGAAGGAGGATAACAATGGATTTGCCACAAAAATTTAAGAATCTCCGAACACAAAAGGAGATCAGTGTTTATAAGCTCTCAAAAGATACCGATATATCGCAAAATTACATCCGCAAAATTGAAAAGGGAGAAAGCCAGCCGTCCGTCTTGGTGCTGGAAAAGCTGCTTGCCTGCCTTGGTACAACGCTTGCGGAGTTTTTCAATGATAGCGGGGATGTGATGTATCCTACTGCCTATGAACGTGAGCTTATCGAAAGCGTCCGGGTATTGAATGAGGAAAAGGCTGCGGCGGTGCTTCATATTGCGAAGCTGATGGCCAAGTAGTGACTGCCGCCCTTTTGCGGCAGTTTTTTATTCCCGTTCTATGCCGTGCTCCATGCTGTTAAAGAGCCATGAAAAATTAAGGGCCTTTTCTTTTTTCTGCAATTCCGGGATAATATCCTCGATTTTATCCACCAGCCGTTCCACGGAATTAAGGTCATCCTGCGTCATATCGCTGTCAATGGTGCGCATCTTTACAAGACCCGCATGAATAATCTTCAAATCCGTTTCGGAAAACAGCCGTTTTTCATCAATCAGGCCGCTTCGGGTTGGTTAAAAGAATATTGGCGAAAATTACATCAACCCTTTTCTGTAGAGGTGTTATTGTTTGTGTTTGCATGGCGGTTACTCCTTTCCTGCCTGATTTTGAATTAGCTTTCCGTTAATCATTCGCAGCCACAGGCTGCCATCCGAATCAATGACCACCTGTTTGACGGTATCCTCAAATAATCGGATTGAGAAAGCCTCCAGCGGCGGATGCCCCTCAAATATCGCCAGCAGCTGGCTGGTTAAGTATTCCGGCTCTGTATCTGCGCAGGCCTCATATTTTGCGGCGGCGCAGCCGAATATCAGCAGCTTGATATAATCACTATCCACTTCGCTTTTTTCAAGCTCCCGGTTGATGTGGTTTTCCGTCCGGGCAACATCAAGGGAATAATGCTCTCGATGCGGTGAAGGAAGCTCCAGCAGGATCGGATTGCTGATAATCGCATTTAATATGTCTGTTACGCTCTCCAGCAGGGCTTGGTCGGTAATGCGCTTGGGTGTGATACGCCCCTCGGCGGAGCAGCACCATGCTTCATACTTCTTGCTTCTGCCATCCCTTTTGTACTTGACTCCACAAGCCCCACAAATCGCTTTACTGCGGATGCTGTCCAGTTCCTCGGATAAAGGCTCCCCTTGGCTTTTCTGCCCGATTAGGGCGGCTACAGCTCCGAACGTGTCGGCAGGGATAATTGGCGGGAAGTCATCCCGGCCGCAGTAGCGTGAGTTCTCCAGCATCCGCTTGATCCTATGCTTGTTCCAGTCGGTGCGGTTCTCCATATAGGGGATACCTTTGGTGGTGAGGCTTTGCTCAGGCGGGTGACCGGGGT
>DOHN01000184.1:38221-46515 GCA_003535195.1 Ruminiclostridium sp. | reverse complement strand
CGAGTCCAACTTGGGGAGCCAAATGAGACGAAAAGATGATTCTTTTCGTCTTTTGTATTTATAGCGCATATGGAGAGAGCCTTTGATAAAAATTTCACCCATATCGGCCGGTATAGCGGAATAGGATATATTATGTTCATGTTATATAATAGTTCCATAAAGGCTTAGGCCCCGCGAGGAGTGATTTTCCTGGAAGACAGTATTTTAAGCTTGATCCGTACAAAGTACAATACTTTGTCGCCAACACAAAAAAGTGTAGCAGATTATGTTCTGGCCAATTCGGAAAAAGTAATTTTATTATCCATCAGTGAGCTTGCTAAAGAATGCAATACCAGCGAAACAACGGTACTCCGGTTCTTAAGAAAGCTGCGTTATGATTCATATCAGGTTTTTCGGGTGAAAATTGCTCAGGAAATGACAAGCGAATCCACCGATTCCATTTATGAAGAAGTCCGAATAGACGATAACATCGGCGATATTAAAAAAAAGGTTATTCAGCTGACCGTCAGCTCCATTAACGATTTAAACAACCTGCTGGATGAAAAAGATCTGGAGGCATTTACCCATTCCATTCTGCAAAGGCAGCGAATATTTTTCATAGGGGTGGGCGCTTCCGGGATCATTGCCGCCGACGCACACCATAAATTTTTAAGACTGGGCATCAATGCAAGCTTTTACGGAGATTCGCATTTAATGTCCATTGCCTGCGCCCATGCTGCAAAAGATGATTTTATTGTGGCCGTATCCCATTCCGGAGAAAGCCGCGAGATTTTGGACGCCGTGGACCTGGGCAGGGAACGGGGGGCCAGGATCGCTGCTATTACAAGCTATCCCGGCTCGTCCCTGACCAAAAAGGCAGATATTGTTTTACTTAGCTCATCGCGGGAAACAAAATACAGGTCCGACGCCATGATCTCCAGAATCATTCAGCTGGTCATCATTGATACTCTGTATGTGGCAACTGTTTTAAAGCTGGGCGCCCCCGGCATCAAGAATGTCAATAAATCCAGGCTGGCGGTTGCCAAAAAGAAGACCTGAGCCTTAAAAAAGTGAAAACCCCCCGCTTTTAAAAGCCGGGTCATATAAAAGTATTGTATTTAAAATCTTCAGATTGACGCTGAAGATTTTTTTGCGTTTTTGCCTGGCTGTAAACCCCACATATCCTTTGAAAAGGCAGCATAGTATAGAATGATTTCGGTAAAAAAACAACTGTGGGAAGAGCGTAAGGGTTAAAAATTAACGTTCCTATTCACTTCTTTATAAGGCTTCAAAGGGCTTTTAAAGCCGGGTTTTAAACATCCATTGGACTTCAATGGAAAAGGGGGTGGAGAATATCAGAAATGGCCCATAACACGGTAAAAAGAGAAACTTTATAAACATCGAAAGGAGCAAAACCTATGAAACGCTTAAAAGGCATTCTTTTGGGTGACGCCATGATCGGCGGGGAAGGTTTTGAAAAGGCGTGGAAAAAGTATCTTGGCTGGGTTGAAGACATCGTTGTGGGAAACTGGGAGACCAATTGGGAGAAGCTTCAATATCGAAGACTGGAAGTTGAAAAAAAAGGTCCTGAGATCGAGGAAGTTGACCCAGTCATATTCCATGAGGGCAAGGATACAGCCATTTTAATCGGGCTTTTTATACCGGTATCCAGCAAAGTCATGGATGCAATGCCGGACCTTAAAATCATTGGTGTTTCCAGAGCGGGCCTGGAAAATGTCAATGTGGAAGAAGCAACAAGAAGGGGCATTTTAGTCTTTAATGTACAGGGACGCAACGCACATGCGGTTTCCGATTTTGCCATCGGGCTGATGCTGGCGGAATGCAGAAATATCGCCAGAGCCCATTTGTCCATTAAAAACGGTCAATGGCGCAAAAGCTTCTGCAATAGCGAGGTGGTTCCGGAGCTGGGGGGCAGGACCGTCGGAATTATTGGATTCGGATACATAGGCAAGCTGGTTGCAAAGAAGCTTTCAGGTTTTGATGTCAATATCCTTGTATATGACCCTTATACCTCTGATGAGGAGATAGAAAATGCCGGGGCAAAACGGGCCGGGCTGGACCAGCTGCTGAAAGAGAGTGATTTTGTATCCCTTCATGCAAGGCTGACGGATAAGAATAAGGGGATGCTCGGTCAAAAGGAGCTTTCTTTGATGAAGCCCGGCGCATACCTGATCAATACGGGCAGGGCAGGCCTGCTTGACCAGAATGCCCTGGTACAGGCTCTTAAGGATAAGAGAATCATGGGGGCAGCCCTGGACGTGTTTTCTACGGAGCCCATTGAAAAGGATAACGAGCTTTTGAGCCTGGATAATGTTACATTGACAAGCCACATTGCCGGAACCACCGCCGATGCGTTGGCCAATTCACCTTACCTGCTCATAGAAGATATCGCAAAGTTCTTAAACGGTGAAAAAGCAAGATTTATTGTCAATCCCGAGGTGCTCGAAAATCCGCCCTTCCGGGAGTGGTTTCAAGATCTGATGAAGGGGCTGTAATCATGCTGGTTAACTTAAATACTGTCATTCATGATGCATATGCTAAAAAATATGCTGTCGGATCTTTTAACGCATATAATTACGAAACAGTCAAAGGCATTATAGAAGCGGGAATTGAAACGGATAAACCTGTGATTGTGGCTTTTGGCGCCAAGTACCTGGAGAATATGTCCCTGGAAACAGTCAGTGCGCTGGTGAAAAGTATGGCCGAAAATATCCCCCTGCCCGTTTGTCTCCACCTGGATCACTGCAGTGATATGGATACGGTTTTCAGAGCCATAAAAGCCGGCTTCGGGTCCGTCATGTATGACGGGTCAGGGCTGCCCTTTGAAGAAAATGCCCAGAATACCAAAGAGATTTGCAGGGCGGCGCATGCCTGCGGCATTTCTGTGGAAGCCGAGCTGGGCAGTCTTGCCAGCGGCAGCCAATCCCACGAGGGGCAGGACAGCGATCAGGAAGCCTATACCAGCCCTATGGAAGCAAAACTCTTTGTTGACATGACAAAGGTGGATGCCCTCGCCGTTTCCATCGGCACTGTCCATGGCTTCTATAAGGGCACGCCCAATATCAGAATTGATATTTTACAGGATATTAATGAACTCGCCCGAATACCTCTGGTGCTTCACGGCGGGTCAGGCACCCCTGAAGAGACGATTGAAAAATGCATCCGCAATGGAATAGCCAAGATCAATGTCAATACCGAAATCTCATCCTATGCCGTTGATCAATCGGCAGCCCTTTTATCGGAGAAGCGGCCTCACTTTTCAGTTCTTTCCCTGAAACAGTCCGGCTATGTAAAAGATGTTGTAAAAAAGTATATATCCTGTTTTGGAGGTATGGCTGCGGGTTCTTAGCTGAGTCACTTGTTTATTACCGTATTAATCATGAAAGAGGAGGTTATATCGTGAGTTTGGGAATATTATTGATAATCTTTGCAATTTCTCTGGCTTTTGTCCTTTTATCCATTATTAAATTCAAGATGCACCCGTTCCTTTCTCTGCTCATCGGCGGCCTGATCATGGGCATTCTTGCAGGAATGCAGCTGACCGATGTGGCAAACGGGCTGGCAAGCGGTTTCGGTTCGACCATGGAAGGCATTGGAATCATTATTGTTTTAGGTATTGCCTTAGGGGAGCTGCTCCATGTGTCGGGTTGCACAGGCCAGATTGCATCGTTGATGCTAAGACTTACCGGGAAAAAGAAAACACCGCTGGCCGTCAATCTTACCGGCTATATCGTTTCTATCCCTGTGTTTTTTGATGCCGCCTTTGTGATTCTGATCAACCTGATCAAATCCCTTTCCAGAAAGGGCAAAGTTCCTTTTGTCACGCTGGTGACAGCTCTTTCAATAGGCCTTATTACCACCCATGCACTGGTCATACCGACGCCCGGCCCATTAGCCGTAGCGGGCACCATGAGCGTAAATATCGGCTGGTTTCTGCTGTACAGCATTATTGTCAGCTTGCCTGCTTCATTGATCGGAGGCGTTCTCTATGGCAAATATCTGGGTTCAAAAGATGAATATGCTTTGGACTTTGCCAACGCTTTTGATGATATTGACGAGACCGAAGAAAACAAATCGGATCATAAGCTGCCCTCCGGAGGACTTGGCATTTTTCTCATATTCCTGCCCATTATAATCATTCTCTTGGGCACCTTAGCTTCCATTATCTT
This sequence comes from Ruminiclostridium sp., assembly GCA_003535195.1. GTDB lineage: Bacteria > Bacillota > Clostridia > DSM-8532 > DSM-8532 > DTU059. The sequence continues at coordinate 42,346 of DOHN01000184.1, read as the reverse complement.
TGCCAAGGATACTGCCCCTTACATATTCTTCAGTTTCCTCGGCAATAAAAATATAGCGCTCCTGATCGGCGTGATTATCGCGTTCCTGTGTCTGAGACCCTATCTGAAAAATTCTTTTACTGAGGTAATTACCGAGGCAGCGGGACAGGCGGGTATTATTCTGGCCATTACAGGCGCCGGCGGCGCTTTCGGAAAGATCATCAACAATACCGGCATCGGCAAATTGCTGGTGGAGGGCATGGCGGGCTTTACAGGCGCTATCGGCATATTGTCGATTGTTTCAGCTTTTGTCATCAGTCAGGTGCTGAGAGCCGCCCAGGGTTCTACAACAGTGGCCCTTATTACCACATCAGCCATTTTTGCGCCTTTGCTCGCCAGCCTTCCAGGCGTATCTCCCGTTCTGGTGGGGCTTGCCATCTGCGCCGGCGGTATCGGCATCTCACTGCCAAACGATTCGGGCTACTGGGTAGTCAATCGGTTCAGTAAATTTACCATTAAGCAAACCATGCAGGTATGGACCGTTGGAGGAACCATCTCCGGCGTTGTCGCGCTGATAGGCATTCTAATTCTCAGCCTTTTTACCGGCGTACTGCCCGGGTTGCTGTAATCCGCTGAAGAAGGGATTGAGATCATGTGCTTAATCGCTTTAGATATCGGTACTTCCGGCGTCAGAGCCGTACTGTATGATCTCAGCGGCGGAAAAATGACCGATATAAGTTTTGAATATCATTCTGATTTTCCGGCGCCCGGCTATGTGGAACAGGACCCGGAAACATGGAAAGAGGCGGCCATATATTGCCTGCAAGGGGTCGGAGGCTATGTAAAGGCCCATGGCATCAGGCCGGAGGCCATAGCCGTCACCTCTCAGCGGTCTTCCCTCATTCCGGCCGATAAAAAAGGCCGGCCGTTAAGATCCGCCATTATGTGGCAGGATAAACGCACCATTCCTCAATGCAGCCAACTCAGTTCGGAATATACTCTAAAGAGCTTATACTTAAAAACAGGCTTGAGAATCAACCCCTATTTTGTACTTCCCAAGATTCTGTGGCTTAGGGAAAATCAAAGGGAGATTTACAACAGCGCTTTTAAATTTCTGGGTGTCCAGGATTATGTGATACACTGTCTGACAGGAGAATATAAAACCGATTGTTCACAGGCCTGCCGCACCATGCTGATGAATATTGAAACCTTTCGGTGGGATCAGGAATTGCTGAATATAGCCGGGATATCCGAGAATATGCTCCCTGAACTTTTGCCCCCCGGCAGCATCGCGGGATTTCTGATTGGAGAAGTGGCGGAGAAGGTGCAATTGCCTTCAGGGTTACCGGTCATTATGTCGGGCGGGGATCAGCAGAATGCCGCTGTGGCTCTGGGGGTCATAAAACCGGGACTTGCCGAGGCTAATACCGGCACCGGTTCCTTTGTTATTTCTGCCGTCGGCAAGCCAGTATTTGACCAAGACTCAAGAGTTTTATGCCAGGCTTCCGCCATACCGGGGCAGTGGATTATGGAAGCGGGTATATTCAATAGCGGATCCATTTATAGGTGGTTTAAGGAACAATTCTATCCGGAGCTTAAAAATGAGAAACACCCTTACGAAATCATGGACCGGGAGGCCGGGGAAGTCCAGACCGGTTCCAATGGCGTTATCATGATCCCGCATTTTGAAGGAAGTGCCGCGCCCTATTGGAATCCTATTGCCAAGGGATTATTCTTTAATCTTTCTCTGGGCCTGAAAAGAGCGGCCCTGACCAGGTCTATCTTAGAGGGCATAGCCATCGAAATCCATGACAATATCAGCCTCATTGAAAATCTGACCGGAGCCATTGAAACAGTCAGTGTAGCGGGCGGCATGGTCCGCTCGGATCTTTTTTGCTCTATTCAGGCCAGCGTCTATAACAAAAAGGTTGCCAGATACCAAAATACGGAGGCCTCCTCCCTGGGTGCTGCCATAACAGCTGCAGCCAGACTGGGCATATACAGGGGCATTGAAGAGGCATATTATCGAATGCTGCAGGATGGTCCGTACATATTTTACCCGGTAAATGAGGATGCTATTAAATACTCAGAAATTATCAAACGCAAAAATATATTGTATGGTTCCCTGAACAGTCAGGAAATTTATAAATATTTTGTTTAAAAAGAATGAAAAAAGTTATTCCGTTATATAGCGCACCCCGGACATCGAGCGTTTATAAAATAGCTCTATTAATGTTTGGGGTGTATTTTTACACCTTTATGCCTGAAAACTTTGCGGTAAAAGCCCTGATAATAATTGACTGTTGTAATTTTCATTGATATTTGATAAATTTAAACTATATGATTTTAAACGGGCCTACGAAAGAATACATTGATCAGGAAGGGTATAGACGTGACGAGAAAAATATTGAGAAAATTGTCCCTTTTTATTATTATTTCACTGCTTGCAGCCGGATGCTCGGCGAATAATCAAATTCCAGAACAGAATGGAAACACCGCAACATCTGCACCAACCGCATCTAATGAAAATAATTCCTTGACTCCTTCACCGGACCCCTCTGCCACGCCTGATGCGACCGTAACTCCGGAGCCTGAGCCTGAAAAAAAGGAACCGGTCAAAGTGAAGGCCGTTTATGTTACAGGAACGGTGGCAGGCTCAAAAAGACTCGATGAATTTATCGAGCTTGTAAACAGCACAGAGCTGAATTCCCTGGTTATTGATATTAAGGAAGGCGGCATGGTGAATTATGATTCCCAGGTGCCCCTTGTCAAAGAATTGGGTTTAAGCAAAAAGAATTTTAATGTGGAAGAAGTATTAAAAAAATGTCATGAGAATAATATTCATGTAGTCGGCAGAATTGTCGTATTCCGGGATAACGGACTGGCCACCAAAAAAAACGCATTGGCCATTAAAAGGGTAAACGGTTCCATATGGACGGAAGGAAAGCAGGGTGCCTGGACCAACCCTTATCGCGAGGAAGTTCAGGATTATAATATTGACATCGCTAAGGAGGCTGTGGAATTAGGATTTGACGAAATCCAGTTTGATTATGTCAGATTTCCTACGGCAAAGGCTAAAGAAGTCTCCTATGGCGAAAATGTCCCCGAAAAATCAGAAGTCATCAGCGGTTTTCTGAAAAAAGCTTCTGAAGCAATAAAGAAGGTAAAGGATGTGCCTGTATCTGCTGATGTATTCGGCATCGTTGTAGAAAGCGACAGGGATGGCAATGCCATCGGCCAGAAATTTGATTTGCTGGGAGAGCATATTGATTACATATCGCCTATGATCTACCCGTCCCACTACGCCAATGATTCAAAAGGCACCATGGGCAACGGAGTGGGACAGAGCGTTAACGGCGTCCTCTTCACGGCCCCTGACCTGAAGCCTTATGATGTTATTTACCAGTCTCTTTTAAAGACCAAGCAAAGAATTAGCGAATCCGCAGCTTTTACCGCCCAGGTAAGGCCTTATCTGCAGGATTTCACAGCAAGCTATCTTCCTGACGGATATTGGCAGACCTATGGCAAAAAACAGGTCAGGGATCAAATCCAGGCAGTTTACGATGCCGGTTATGAAGAATGGATCCTTTGGAGCGGAAAAAACATATACACCAAGGATGCCTTGCTTCTCGAAAGCAAATGATCCGAAAAGCAGGGTGTCCTTTAGAAAGGCTGACATTTTATGCATAAAGTTGTCATTAACATCTCTGAAAATTATAGATTGGATCGTGTAACCCAATGTCTTGAACAAGTCTTTGAACAGCTGGGAGGCCTCGAAAGCATCGTAAAGCCCGGAATGAAGGTTGCTATAAAACCCAACCTCCTGATGGCAAAGAAGCCCGAAGAGGCGGCCACTACGCATCCTGCCGTCATTCAGGCAGTGACGGCTCTGGTGCAAAAATCCGGAGGAATTGTGAGCATTGTTGAAAGCCCAGGCGGCGCATATCACACAAACCATTTAAAAAAAGTTTATGCCATTACCGGCATGGAAGCGGTTGCCAATGAAACCGGGGCCGAGCTGAACTACGATCTGAGAGTTGAAAAAATTGAAAATCCTGAAGCGAAAATTGTGAAATCGCTGAAAATATTAAAACCATTGGCCGATGCGGATCTCATCATCAATATCGCCAAGCTGAAGACCCATGG
>DOHN01000184.1:27880-38085 GCA_003535195.1 Ruminiclostridium sp. | reverse complement strand
ATGGCATTATGGTTTATACCGGGGCTGTAAAAAATATGTTTGGTTCCATTCCCGGAATCGAAAAAGCGGACTTTCATTTAAGGTTAAACGATTATGACCGTTTTGCCGATAGCCTTATTGATATATATTTAGCAGCTAAACCACAGCTGAACATTATAGACGGAATTACTGCCATGGAGGGGGACGGTCCCAGTGCTGGTATCCCCAAATATTTGGGCGCGATTTTAGCTTCGCAGGATGCCTTTGCCTGTGATTATGCTGCTCTTCAGTTGATTGGCCTGGATTACAAATCGGTTCCCGTGCTTAAAATGGCGGAAGAGCGCGGACTGTTTCAAAGCGATCAGGTTGAGTTTGTCGGGGCTGATTTGGAAACTATTAAGCCCGATGAATTTGATGTTCCGGCTCTTAAGCATATCAGGCCGCTGGAACGCTATAAGATACTGGGCTTTTTGAAGAGCAAGGTGCGGCCCAGGCCTGAAATACTGCAAACGAAATGCGTGGCCTGCGGAAAATGTATGGAGGTTTGTCCGCCCAAAGCAATTACCAGGGGTGAGGATAAAAAATTATCTATTAATTATAATAAATGTATCAGCTGTTTGTGCTGTCATGAATTTTGCCCTGAGAAAGCGGTTAAAATCAGAAAAAATATAATCAGAAAGATTTTTGAATATAGAAGGGTGGACAAATCAAAGGGGACATCCTAGCAATTTAGAAATGACCGAGCTTTTTAGTAGAATTTTTTGCAAATGAGGAGAAGACATATGAATGTAGAATACATAAATCCGTTTATTGAGGCCAGTCAGTCGGTTCTGACCACAATGACAGGAATCAAGCCGGGTTTAGGGCAGGTCTATATAAGAAAAGCACCGTTTGCCAGCGACAATGTTGCAGTTATAGTCGGATTGACAGGGACAATACGAGGCCAGGTAGTGATCTCACTTTCAAAAAAATCCGCCCTTTCCGTGGCATCGTCTATGATGGGGGGCATGGCCCTGGCCGAATTTGACGAAATATCTAAAAGCGCTATTTCAGAACTAGCCAACATGATTATGGGCAATACTGCTACCTTGCTGGCCAGCAGGGGAATCGGCATAGAAATTACACCGCCCTCCCTGTTAATGGGTGAAAATCTTACCATTACCCCCGCTAATATGAGCACTATCTGTGTCCCATTGGAACTGGGCAAAGGTGATACAATGGAGATTGACGTATCCATAGAATCCAAATAGCAATAAAATTCTATGGATTTATGCTTGACGGAGAAATACTGTGAAAATTAATATTGTATTAGTAGAACCTGAAATCCCTCAGAATACCGGAAACATTGCCCGTACCTGCGCGGCTACCGGGGCTGTACTTCATCTGGTGGGACCGTTGGGTTTTTCTATGGAAGACCGGTACTTAAAAAGGGCCGGCCTGGATTATTGGAAGCTTGTAAACGTTATATATTATGATAATTTAGAGCATTTTTTTGCAAAACATCCCGGTGCGATTTTTCGCTACAGTTCCACAAAGGCACAGAAGGCCTATCATGAGGTGGATTATCCGGAAAACTGCTTTATTCTGTTTGGCAAGGAGACAAAGGGGTTGCCGGAGCCGCTTTTACAGGAACATTACGAAGACTGCATACGTATTCCCATGCTGGATGCCATCCGGTCCCTGAATCTCTCAAATTCAGTGGCCATCGTGCTTTATGAGGCATTAAGACAGCATGGGTTTCAAGGGATGCAATGGCAGGGGCACCTTCATGATATAAGTTAAAAGTCTTTGCCTTAGATTTTACATCCTTCACCGGTTATGGACTGCCGAGCAATAGAAAGAAAGGTGAAAATATGAGCAGAACAAAAGGAAAAATTGGTATCATGACAGGGGGCGGTGATTGCCCCGGCTTGAATTCAGTGATCAGAGCGATTGTAAAAACAGCCGTTAATAAATATGAATTTGAAGTGATCGGTTTTAAAGATGGTTATTTAGGACTGGTCTCCAATCGTTTTATGAAGCTTGGACCAAATGATGTTTCAGGGCTTCTTGACAAGGGCGGAACCATTCTGGGTACGACAAACAGCTATGATCCGTTTAATGTTTTAACGGATCAGGATGGTGAAAAGATTGAAAAAGATATGAGCGACCGTATTGTCGATACCCTTAAAATGCATGATATTGACTGCCTGATTACCATTGGAGGCATTAATACCATAACGGCCGCTTATAAGCTTTCCAAGAAAGGTATTCAGATTATTTCAGTACCGAAAACCATTGAAAATGATGTGCCTGGCACCGACCAATCCTTCGGATTCCTTACGGCAGTGGATACGGCCACCCAAGCGCTTGACAAGCTGCATTCCACCGCTGAATCCCATCACCGTATTATGATTCTTGAGGTGACGGGGCGGCGTGCAGGATGGGTAGCCCTGGAATCCGGTATTGCAGGCGGAGCGGATATTATACTGATACCCGAGATACCCTATGATATAAACTCCATCGCCAGAAGTGTACTGGCAAGGAAGAACGGGGGCAAAAACTTCAGTATCATATGCGTTGCGGACGGCTGCAGACCGGTTGGAGCGGCCCATGTCAATAAGGACAGCAGCAGCGCCGATTATGACAAGCAGAGACTGAACAGCGTCGGAAGTCAGATTGCCATAGAACTTGAGAAGCTGATAAACCTGGAAGCCCGTGTGACAGTGCTGGGATATCTTCAAAGGGGCGGTGAGCCTTCGCCTTTTGACAGGCTTCTTACTACGCGGCTGGGCGTACACGCTGTCAATATGGCGGCCGAAGGGGACTTTAACAGAATGACAAGCATTGTAAATAATGAGTTGGCTTCTGTTGATCTGGCCGAGGTTGCCGGCAAGGGCAGGTTTGTTCCTATTGAGGGTGAACTGGTAAAAATTGCGCGGAGCATGGGTGTTAATTTTGGAGATTGAAACGCTTTTAGGGGGCTTATCCTTTTATGGATTCATTTAAACCCATTACTTTAGAAGAACAACCTTTGTTTACTAATATATTTAATGCTATTAAACCGGTCGCATCAGAGCTGACCTTCCCTTACCTCTTTATGTGGAGGCGGGACTATAATTTAAGTTATGAGGTTATTGCGGATCATCTTTGCTTGGTTTCTCAATCGAGGGTTTTTCCGCCCTATGCTTTTTGTCCCATTCCCTTGGACGGGAAACGCAATGATGAGAAGCTGGGACTCGCTTTAAAGAAAGTTGAAGCCTGCTTTGATAAGCGGGGCTTGCCCCTGCTCCTTGGACGTGTTGAAGAAAGGCGTTTGCCGGAACTTCGACAAGTTTTCGGCAAGCGTATGGAGGAGAAGTTTTTGGACGCCGCGTCGGACTATGTATACGAGATCCCGAAATTAGTAGGTCTTAGCGGGGGAAAGCTCAGCAGCAAAAGAAATCATATTAAGCAGTTTCTTCGCCAATATGGCGAGTATGAGTACGTCCCTGTCGATGAGAGCAATATTCACGAGTGCAGGCGGATTTTAGAAGAATGGTGCGATAGGAACGAAGAGGGAACCCATGAGGATAACTCGGAACGGTGGGCCTGCAATGAGCTTTTCAAAAATTGGAGCAGGCTTCCGGTGCGAGGGGCCCTGATTAAGGTGGCTGGCCGGTTTGAGGCTTTTACGGTAGGAGAGCTTCTGAATCCTCGAATGGCGGCTATTCGCATTGAAAAGGGCAATTCCGATATACATGGGATCTATACCCTGATCAACCGGGACTTTTGTGCCCATGAATTAAGCGGGCTGCAATATATCAACCGTGAAGAGGATATGGGGAAGGAAGGATTGCGGAAATCTAAACTTTCGTACAATCCGGCCTTCATGGTCAATAAATTTTTGGTTAAGGTTTTACATTGATTTTCACGATTGATTTCTATACAATGAAGTTGAAAAGAGTCGGGATAATATGGGTTGGGTTTTTTCCAGCCCGTTTTGCTTTTTCATATGAAGCATGAATATCAATCAGGTCCCTTTCGTTAAAATGGCGAAGGAGCCGGATTACATAGTTTTTTGTGGAGGTATGCATCCATGTCAAAACAACCCAGGGTTGCTATTGTAATGGGCAGTGATTCAGATTTTCCTGTCGTTGAAAAATGCCTGAAAACACTCCAATCATTTCATGTTGAAACAAAGGTCACCGTCTGCTCGGCCCATAGAACACCTGATAAAGCGGCTGAGCTTGCAAGGAATGCTGAGGGAGAAGGATTTGATGTGATTATTGCAGCCGCCGGGAAAGCTGCCCATCTTCCGGGTGTGCTGGCGGCGTTCACAGTTCTTCCTGTCATTGGCCTTCCTATACAATCTTCCACTTTGGACGGATTGGATTCTCTCTTATCCATCGTACAAATGCCATCGGGCATTCCAGTAGCCACTGTGGCTATAAACGGCAGTGAAAATGCAGCGCTTTTGGCTGTTCAGATCATGGGGGGCCTTTATCCGGACCTCAGAAAGCAAATGCATGAATATAAAGTACAGATGGCTAAAACCGTTGAGCAGAAAGACCGACAGCTTCAGGAAAAGTTGAAAGGAATATAAAGATGATTGAAAGCAGGAATATGACCTTTACCGATGTTCAGGATATTGATGAGGAAATTCATGAGGCCTGCGGTGTCTTCGGAATTATCAATCAGGATGATTTTGACACTGCGCGGCTGGTTTACTTCGGATTGTATGCGCTGCAGCACCGCGGTCAGGAAAGCTGCGGCATTGCCATTAATGATGACGGCAATATCACAGGACAGAAGGGTATAGGCTTGGTTCCTGAGGTATTTACAGATAAAATTTTGGATCGTCTTGAAGGAAAAGCTGCCATCGGTCACACCCGATATTCTACTACCGGCGGCAATTCCATCGAAAACTGCCAGCCGCTGATCATTAATTACAAGGATGGCCGCATCGCTCTTGCCCATAACGGAAACCTAGTCAACGCCTCAAAGATCCGCTGTGATCTTGAAAACCAGGGGGCTATCTTCCAAACCTCCACCGACTCGGAAGTCATTGCCAATTTAATTTCGCGGTACGGACTCGGGTGCAATGATCTGGTGGAGATCCTTAAAAAGACCATGGATGTGATTGAGGGTTCCTACGCGCTGGTCATTCTTACTCAAAAAAGACTCATCGGCATTCGCGATCCCTGGGGACTGCGGCCCCTCTGCATCGGAAAGCTTGGAAACTCATATATCCTCGCCTCTGAAAACTGTGCCTTTGACACTGTCGGAGCAGAATTTATCAGGGATGTGGAACCCGGAGAAATCATTATTATTGAAGAAGGATCCATAAAATCAGTCCGAACCAATTATAAAAGACCCCATAAATTTTGCATTTTTGAGCATATCTATTTTGCCAGACCCGATAGTATCATAGACGGAGCTTCCATTTATCAATCCCGTCTTGAGGCAGGCAAGCTCCTGGCCATAGAGCACCCGGCCGAAGCCGATTTGGTGGTAGGGGTTCCCGATTCGGGCATCACCGCAGCCATAGGCTTTTCACGGCAATCAGGCATCCCCTACGGCGAAGCCCTTATAAAGAACCGATATGTGGGGCGAACCTTTATTCAGCCCACCCAGAAATTACGGGAACAAAGCGTCAACATCAAATTAAACGCCCTTCGAAAAGAAATTGAGGGAAAGAGAATCGTATTGATCGATGATTCCATTGTTCGCGGCACGACTACCAAAATCATTGTCCAAATGCTTAAAGATGCCAGCGCCAAAGAAATTCACATGCGCATCAGCTCACCCCCCGTACTAAACCCGTGTTATTTCGGAATCGATATAGCGTCTAAAGAGAATTTAATCGCTGCCAACTATTCCATTGAAGAAATAAAAGAACTAATAGCCGCAGACAGTCTGGGCTTTTTAAGTGTGGCCAGTCTGTTGAAAACACCGGTGGGTGCTCCGCCCCATAGCTTTTGCACGGGGTGCTTTACCGGTGAATACCCCATGGAGATCCCACAGGAGATGAACAAATTTTCTCTGGAAAAATGCTGAAAAAGCAATATCCCTAAGAAAAGAAAAGTGAGGTTTTAATATGGCTAATTACAAAGAAGCAGGCGTGGATGTGGAAGCCGGCTACAAAGCTGTAGAATTGATGAAATCCCATGTAAAGAAAACCATGCGCCCGGAAGTCCTTACCGATATAGGCGGTTTTGGCGGGCTGTTCAGCCTGGAGGGCTTAAATTTCAAAAAACCTGTTCTGGTTTCGGGAACCGATGGCGTAGGGACCAAACTGAAAATAGCCTTTCTCATGGACAGGCATGATACGGTGGGTATCGATTGCGTGGCAATGTGCGTCAACGATATAGTCTGCAGCGGGGCCCAGCCGTTATTCTTTCTGGATTATATTGCACTGGGAAAGCTGGTTCCAGAAAAGGTCGAACAAATTGTAAAGGGTGTATCGGAAGGCTGCATTCAGTCAGGCTGTGCGCTTATCGGCGGCGAAACTGCGGAAATGCCGGGCTTTTACCCGGAGGATGAATATGATATGGCCGGTTTTGCGGTGGGCATTGCCGACAAAGATAAAATTATAAACGGCAAAGATATAAAATCGGGGGACAAGCTGGTTGGCCTTGCTTCATCAGGCATTCACAGCAATGGCTATTCCCTGGTCCGGAAAATCTTCAATGTGAATGAGCAGAATTTGAACCGGTTCAATGAAAAGCTTGGCAGGGGCATTGGTCAAGAGCTTCTGACACCCACCCGCATTTATGTGAAGACCATTTTGTCGTTGATTCGGCAATTTCCAATAAAGGGTATTGCCCATATCACCGGCGGCGGGTTTATTGAAAACCTGCCAAGAATGATGCCCGGCGGACTTAAGGCAGTCATTCGGAAGGGGAGCTGGCCGGTTTTGCCTATTTTCAGTCTGATGCAGGAAGTGGGCGGCGTAGCTGAACGGGATATGTATAATGCCTTTAATATGGGCATCGGCATGGTTCTTGCGGTGCCGCCGGAGATTGTGTCCGAGGTGGTATCGGCTGCAGAGAGCCTGGGGGAAAAAGCCTATGTCATCGGAGAGGTGGCACAGGGTCAGGAGAAGATTGAGATATGCTGAGAGTAGGGGTACTGGTATCTGGCGGCGGCACCAATCTTCAGGCCATTTTGGACAGGATTGCCGACGGGAGGCTGCAAAATTGCCGTGTTGTGACGGTTGTGGGCAGCAAATCAGATATTTATGCCCTGGAGCGGGCGAAAAAAAATTCAATTCCTGCATCGGTCATATCGCGAAAAAGCTTCGATACTTTGGAGGTTTATGACAATGCGCTGTTAGACCATATGAAAACATATCAGGTGGAGCTTGTTGTGCTTGCCGGGTTTTTAAGCCAGTTGGGCGAGAAATTTGTCAGGGCCTATAAAAATGCGATTATCAATGTACATCCCTCACTCATTCCGGCTTTTTGCGGCAAGGGCTTTTATGGGCTGATACCCCATATTAAAGCATTAGAATACGGCGTGAAGGTTACGGGCGCCACCGTTCATTTTGTAGAGCCTGAATATGATTCAGGCCCCATCATATTTCAGAAGGCTGTAAAAGTAATGGAAGGCGATACGCCGGAGACCCTTCAAAAGCGGGTCATGGAAGAGGCCGAGTGGGAGCTCCTTCCGGAAGCCATCGGGCTTTTCAGTGAAGGAAGGCTTGAGGTCAGCGGTCGCCATGTAAAGATTTTATAAAAAAGAAGAGGTATTTATGAAGATTCTGGTTGTTGGGAGCGGGGGAAGAGAGCACGCCATCCTATGGAAGCTGAAGCAAAGCCCCAGGATTACAAAGCTTTACTGTGCGCCGGGCAACGGCGGCATTTCAGAAATCGCTGAATGTGTACCCATTGATGTAAGTGACATAAAGGGCATGGTCTCATTTGCCAGGGAGAACAGGATCGATCTGGTGGTGGTGGGACCTGATGACCCCCTGGCTGCGGGAATGGTAGATGCTCTGGAAAATGCCGGCCTGCGTGCATTCGGTCCGAGAAAGAATGCGGCTGTTATAGAGGCCAGCAAAGTTTTTGCGAAAGAACTGATGAAAAAGTACAGGATACCTTCTGCGGCCTATGAAGTTTTTGCTGACAGCATACTTGCCAAAAAATATATTTCAACAGCAAAATTTCCATTGGTCGTAAAAGCAGACGGCCTGGCTCTGGGAAAAGGCGTCATTATCTGCAACACGGTTTCGGAAGCCGAGAGGGCCGTATCCTCTATGATGGATGAGAAAAAATTTGGAAACGCGGGCCAAAAAATCGTCATTGAAGAGTTTATGACTGGTCCCGAGGTTTCTGTCCTGGCTTTTACCGATGGCAAAACCATGGTGCCCATGGTGAGCTCACAGGATCACAAGAGGGCCTATGATAACGATGAGGGGCTCAATACAGGCGGAATGGGCACATTTTCTCCCAGCCGGTTTTATACCGAAGAACTTCAGAAGCAATGCCTGGAAACCATTTTTATTCCCACTATGAAAGCGATGAATCAGGAATGCAGACCTTTTAAGGGGGTCCTGTTCTTCGGCCTTATGCTGACCGGTGAAGGACCGAAGGTTTTGGAATACAATGCGCGTTTTGGTGATCCCGAAACACAGGTTGTTCTTCCCCTTTTAGAAAACGACCTGCTGGAAATTTTTGAAGCAATCATTGATGAAAAATTGGATACCCTAAAGATATCATGGAAGAAAAACGCCGCTGTTTGTGTCGTGATGGCTTCGGGCGGGTATCCGGAAAATTATGTGAAAGGCTATGAAATTAAAGGGCTTGAAACGGTGAAAGAACATTCCGATGTCATTGTTTTTCATGCCGGCTCCAAAAAGGAAGGCAATTGTTATATGACCAACGGCGGTCGTGTTTTGGGCGTTACGGCAATGGCTGAGAATCTGGAAAAGGCCCGTGAGAAAGCTTACCTGGCAGTTTCTGGCATAAAATTCAAAGATGCGCATTTTAGGCGTGATATTGGAATCAAATAGCTTTTGAGGATTGTTATCGCAGAATAGTATCTACCTCTCCAACAAATAATAAGGTTGAAATGGGGAGGTGATAAAAAAATGAAGGTCAACAGATCAATAGGCTGCTCTGTAACAGAATGCAGGTATCACGCAAAATCAGAACCCCTTTGCAGTCTTGACAGCATTCAGGTGGGAAAGAATGCATCTTCAGCTGCATCAGAAAAGGATACGGAGTGCTCCAGCTTCGATAGGGAGTGATGAGAAACCCGCCCGTTAAAGCAGTCAAAGATTGCCGGCGGGTCTTGGCGCTTTATTGTTTCAGAATAAAAAAAGGGGCCGGTGCTGTTTTTCCGGCCTCTTTTTTATATAAAGACAAAGACTGAGCTGACGGCCATAACGGCCATACCCAGTATCAGGCCTAAAATGGAGAGATTATGCTCGCCATATTCCCGGGCTGTGGGCAGGAGTTCATCTAATGATATGTAAACCATGATGCCGGCCACTGCTCCGAAAATGAGGCCAAATACCGTATCGGTAATGAATGGCCCTAAAATCAGCATAGCTAAAATGGCGCCCAGGGGTTCGGATAATCCTGAAGCCAAGGATATGAAGAAAGCTTTTCCCTTACTTTTTGTGGCGTAGTAGATAGGAATGGAAACGGAAATGCCCTCAGGAATATTATGAATAGCAATGGCCAGGGCCACAGAGAATCCCAGAGCAGGATTTTTCATTCCTGAAATAAAGGTGGCAATGCCCTCAGGAAAGTTATGAATGGTAACAGCGATTGCAGTGAAGAGGCCTGTTCTAAAAAGATGCCCCGAGGGCTTCTGGTCTTGTGCTTTTCCCCGGATTCGATGAGGCTGATTGGACTCCGGTATAAACTCATTAATGAAGGCCATCAGCACCATTCCAAAAAAAAAGGCCAATACGGTGAGGATTCTGCCGTTTTTTATTCCATGGACGCCGCACAGATTGGTTTGGGCTTCCTGATAAATTTCTATGAATGATATATATATCATAATGCCGGCTGAAAACCCCAGCATGACCGATAAAATCTTCATATTGGTCTTTTTGAAAAACAGTACTGCCAACCCGCCAATACCGGTAGAAATCCCGGCTGCCAGGGCTAAAATGACAGCATAGGCCGTCTGATTTAGATTCATTTCTTATCCCTAAAGCTGATTTTGTCCTGCCTTATGTTTATGACGGGTTTTCAACTTGCATGTCTGACCGGTATAATTTTTTCCGGATGCCTGTAGAGTGAATTAAAGTG
>DOHN01000184.1:27303-27688 GCA_003535195.1 Ruminiclostridium sp. | reverse complement strand
ATTTCGAATGGGTACCCGAGAGCGTTGAAACATATCCATGTGGATATGTTATAATAAATTACGGAATCAGACATGATTAATATAAGATTTACTAGATCGGCACAGAGGTTTTTAACATATGGGGAATGAAAGACAGAATAAAATTCGTAATTTTTGTATAATCGCGCATATAGACCACGGTAAATCTACGCTGGCAGACCGCCTTCTTGAAAAAACGGGTGTTCTTACCGAGCGGGAGATGGACGCCCAGGTTCTCGATAACATGGATATTGAGCGAGAGCGGGGCATAACCATTAAGGCTCAGGCAGTGAGAATGATTTATAAAGCCGACGACGGCGAGGAATATATTCTTAACCTTATTGACACTCCCGGCCATGTGGATTTT
>DOHN01000184.1:16908-27186 GCA_003535195.1 Ruminiclostridium sp. | reverse complement strand
AACCTGATCGACACGCCCGGCCATGTGGATTTTAACTATGAGGTTTCCCGCAGCATTGCAGCCTGTGAAGGGGCAGTGCTGGTGGTGGATGCCTCCCAGGGAATTGAGGCGCAGACCCTGGCCAATGTCTATCTGGCTCTGGAGCACAATCTTGAAATTATGCCCGTTATTAATAAAATCGATCTTCCGGGGGCAAGGCCCGATGAGGTGATACAGGAAATCGAGGATGTCATCGGCATTGAGGCGCAGGATGCACCTAGGATATCGGCTAAAAACGGAATCAATATTGAGAGTGTCTTAAAGAAGATCATTGAAGTGATTCCATCCCCCAAGGGAGATGAGGAAGCGCCCTTGCGCGCCCTGGTATTTGATTCCTATTATGATGCCTATAAAGGCGTAGTGGCCTTTACCCGTGTTATGGAAGGCAGCGTTAAACTGGGCGAGAACATTCGGATGATGCACACCGGAAAAGAATTCATCATTACAGAAATAGGCTATCTGAGGCCCGGAGGGCTCATTCAGGGAGATTCTCTTCTTGCGGGTGAAGTGGGCTTTATCTGCGGCAGCATTAAAAATGTGAGGGACTGCCGGGTGGGCGATACGATCACCCTGGCAGAAAATCCGGCTAAGGAGCCGCTTCCGGGATATAAAAAAGCGGTTCCAATGGTATTTTGCGGAATTTATCCTGCCGACGGTTCAAAATACGGGGATTTGCGTGATTCACTGGAAAAGCTGCAGCTCAATGATGCTTCTCTGATGTTTGAGCCGGAGACTTCCATTGCGTTGGGATTTGGCTTCCGATGCGGATTTTTAGGCCTTCTTCATATGGAGATCATTCAAGAGAGGCTGGAACGGGAATACAATCTGGACCTTATCACCACAGCGCCCAGTGTTGTTTATAAAATAACTAAGACCAATGGTGCGGCCATGGAACTGGACAATCCCACCAATATGCCTGAAAGTACTGAAATTGATCACATGGAGGAGCCCATCGTCAAAGCGACCATCATGACCCCCACCGAGTATGTGGGAAACATCATGGAGTTATGCCAGGAGCGCCGGGGAAACTATTTGGGCATGGATTATATGGAAGCGACCCGTGTCATTTTGAATTATGAAATGCCTTTAAATGAAATCATCTATGACTTTTTTGATGCGCTGAAATCCAGAACCAAGGGCTATGCCTCCCTGGACTATGAGCTTCTGGGGTATCGGGAGTCCGACCTGGTAAAGCTCGATATCAAAATGAATAATGAAATTGTCGATGCGCTTTCCTTCATTGTCCACGCCGACAAGGCCTATGCCAGGGGAAGACGCATGGCCGAAAAACTAAAGGATACTATTCCCAGGCAGATGTTTGAGATCCCTATACAGGCCTGCATCGGCAACAAAATTATAGCCCGGGAAACGGTGAAGGCTTTCCGGAAGGATGTGCTGGCAAAATGCTATGGCGGCGACATCTCCAGAAAGAAGAAGCTGCTTGAAAAGCAGAAGGAAGGCAAGAGGAGAATGCGGCAGGTGGGCAGTGTAGAAGTGCCTCAGGAAGCATTTATGAGCGTTTTGAAACTGGATACTTGATTAAAACGAAGGCGGGCTTACAGCCCGCCTTTCTGCAGCCGCGCTGATGAGCATACATCCTGTATGGCAAAAAAATGCCGCAGGCGTTTTTTCTAAAAATGAGAGGTTAAAAAGTGGAACAAAAGACTTTAGGACTGTATATTCATATACCGTTTTGCAAAAAGAAATGCAGCTATTGTGACTTTCCCTCCTGGCCGGGTCTGGAGGATTATTGGGAGGCGTATACCGGCTC
Organism: Ruminiclostridium sp.; assembly: GCA_003535195.1. GTDB lineage: Bacteria > Bacillota > Clostridia > DSM-8532 > DSM-8532 > DTU059. The sequence goes on along the minus strand of DOHN01000184.1, from coordinate 25,376 downwards.
GGTGGTTGATGAGCTTGTTATGAAGGCCCCGGAATTCAGCCATGCAGCCATCAAGACCATTTTTATCGGCGGCGGAACTCCTTCCCTTCTCCCTTATCAATACATTGTCAGGATTCTGGACACGGTTTTCGCCCATTACAAGATTTTACCGGATTGCGAGAGCACTATTGAGTCCAATCCCGGCACGCTGGATGAGAACAAACTCAGCGCCTACCGGGCTTTGGGCATCAACAGGCTCAGCATAGGGCTTCAGGCCTGCCAGAACAGACTATTAAATAAGCTTGGGCGGATCCATACGTTTTCGGACTTTGAAAATGCTCTGGATCTTGCAAAAAAGCATGGCTTTTCCAATATAAATGCCGATATTATTTTTGGAATTCCTGATCAGACCTTTGAAGACTGGCAGGAAACAGTCAATAAGGTGCTTCATTTTGATCTTACCCATATATCCTGCTACAGCCTCATCATTGAAGAAGGAACAGTATTCGGCCGGCTTAAGGAAGAAGGCCTTTTGCATGAAATGGACGAAGAACTGGACCGCAGGATGTATCATTATGCCGTGGAACTGTTTTCAAGGGCAGGCTTTGCACAATACGAAATATCCAATTTTGCGAAACCTGATTACCAGTGCCGACATAATATGAATTACTGGGAGAGAGGCGAATATATCGGAATCGGGGCAGGAGCTCATTCCTTTTATTCCAACAGGCGGTACGCCAATTCATCGGATGTTCTTTCTTATATGAAAGGAATTTGCGAAGGACGACCCCGGCTTTCTGAGGATTCAAGCCTTTCTGCGGAGGAGAGTCTTTCAGAAAAAATGATTCTGGGACTTCGCCTTAATAAGGGGGTAGACCTGGCGCAGGTGTCCGGGGAATTTGGTCTTGATGTGGGTAAAAGGTATCAAAAGAATATAGAATTCCTCCTTTCACGGAAGCTTGTCGAGAGGAGCGGCGATGTGATAAGCTTAACCAAATTGGGCTTAGACCTGGCCAATACGGTATTTGTTCAGTTCATATAAAAAGCTGAACGGGAGGCATGTTAAATGGACATTAAGGATGATAAAGGTATTATTGCTGCGATACCGGAAATTACAGAGATCCGTGAAATCTATATGGAGGATTTTCTCAGTGAAGTAAGGGAAATCCTGGATGAGATTGAATCGGAACTGGTCAATCTTGAAATGGATCCGGGCAGCAAGGACAGTATCAATTCGATTTATTGCGGCTTCCATACCATCAGGGGACTAACCGGGTTGTTAAACAATGCGGCCGGCACCCAAATTACCATAGCTGCCGAAGAGCTTCTGGAGGTTGTCAGAAAATATTGCTCCATTACCTCTAAAAGCGTCATTGACATCATCCTGGATTCCATAGTCCTTATCCGGACCTATTGTACAAATTTCCCCATGTTGTTCGACAATAAAATCCCTGACAAAGTAGAGCGCCACATCATGCTTATGGAACAGCATAAAGAGGAGATTATGCTTGAGGTTGACCCCCATGGTGAAAAGGAAGCCCAGGCCGGTAAAATCCCGGTACAGGAAGGGACGATGAGCGGTTCACCTGCAGAGGATTTTTTAAAGAAGCAAAACAGCCTTTACAGTAAAATGAAATTTGGAGAGATTGTATTGAGAGAAAAGAAAGTAGATGCATCAGATATTATTAAAGCCATTCGCATGCAAAAGATCCGGAATACCGGGACCGCCGATCAGTATGTAAAAATTCCTTTGGAACGGCTGGATCAGATCATCGGAATTATTCAAAACGTCAGTTCGATTTATGACTCGGTCAAGGATGAGGCCATTCTTCGTTTCGGCAGCAATGATTCTCTGACCATTGAATGTTCAAAAGCTCATCACCTTATCAACGATGTCCAAAATATATTGAAGGAGCTCAGAATGGTCACCCTGCAGCAGGCTTTTCAAAAGCTGACCCGTTCCGTCTGTTCAATTATAGAAGAGAACCATTTAGAGGTTATGTTCTCCACCATGGGTGAAAATATCGAGGTGGACAAGGAAATTGCCGACAGAATTGCCAGCCCGCTGGGGGATCTGGTAAAGCTGCTCCTTGAAAAAATTTATAGCCGTTCTGACGGGAAAAGTTCAAAAATAGGCAATATCGAGGTAGTGGCCTATGAAGAAGCCAATGACGTACATATCGATATAACCAGCGATGCGTCGGCAAACTTTGATGAAATTCTGCTGGACGCAAGATATGCCGATGCTCTGCAGAAGCTCACAACCATGAGATGCCATTTAAATCCGGACCGTCTGAACGAGGAGGGAACCAGGATTTCTATTACTTACCATCGATAGGATATACAGGGCCCCCGAATATATAATAAGATTTTCTGAAATTACGAATAATACCCGTATGCTTCAACATACGGGTATTACGTTTTGTTTTCATCGGATAAAGGTTGGCTGGCTATTGACAAAGGCAGTAGAGAGTGATATTTTTAAATTACGTTAGCACTCAACGCGTGAGAGTGCTAACAATACAGCAGGAGGTGAGATCATGATCTGGGACAATGAGCTTAATGACAGAAAACGCGCTATTTTAAGATCCATTATAAACGATTATATTCAATCCGCTCAACCTGTCGGCTCAAGAACTATTGCCCGGAAGCATGAGCTTGGCTTGGGGTCGGCAACGATTCGAAATGAAATGGCAGACTTGGAGGAATTGGGATATATTACCCAGCCCCATACTTCGGCGGGCCGTATTCCCTCTGATAAAGGCTACCGTTTTTATGTGGAGCATTTAATGGAGATCCATAGCCTGGAGCGGGAAGAAATGGTTAAAATCAAAGAGGCTATGGAAGAGAGAATAGATGAGCTGAATCAACTGTTCAGGCGAGCCAGCATTATCATTTCAAGCATTACCGGATATACCTCGGTCGTCATGACACCCCAGCTGAAAAGGGCCGCCATTAAATCTGTCCAGCTGGTACATGTCGATGAGAAACGAACGCTGGTAGTAGTGGTGGCAGGCATAGGCGTTGTCCAGAATAAGCTTGTAAAACATGATTATGTGCTGAATGATGACACTTTGCTGCAAAAACTGTCCGCGGCACTCAATTCCATCATGACCGGAAAAACCATCGATGAAATTACGGTGCCTATGATTACCGAGCTTCAACATCAGATTAAGGCTCCTGATCAGATTGTATATCCCGTATTGCAGGCAGTGGGGGAATGCGTGCGAAAAATTGAGAGCACCGAGGTTTATACGGAGGGGATTATCAATATACTGAACCACCCTGAATTCAGCGACCTGCTCAAGGCACGGGAGATTTTGGAGCTCCTGAAGGAAGAAGATATCCTGGCTGATCTGGTTAAAGGCTCCCCGTCCAAACATCATTTTGATTTTAAGATCGGCAGTGAAAACGAAATCAATCAATTGAAGGATTTGAGCATCATTACTACAGTCTATGGTAGAGAGGGGCAGGATTTAGGTACTATTGGCGTCATCGGCCCCACCCGGATGGCCTATGGAAAGGTAGTTTCAGCCATACAATACATGAGAGATCTTCTGGATCGGGAAATTATCCGAATTTTCGGTGATAATTCGTAAAGATTATGAAAGGAGTACGTTAGATGTTGCGTGACCACGAGAAGGAAATAGACAAAAATGAACCGCCGAGCAGTGAAAATAAAGAATTGCAGCCTGATGCCGGCAATTTTCCGCAACCCGACAACGAAAATGACAACAATGCCGCAGAGGCTCCTGAAAACAATGAATTAAAAGAGCTTCTGTCCAAAAAGGAGGAGGAAACGAAGGAGCTTCTTGAACGTATACAGCGTTTGGCTGCCGAGTATGATAATTTTAGAAAAAGGACTCAGAAAGAAAAAGACAGGCTTTACGGAGATGCACTTACTGAGGTGGTTTCGAAATTTCTTCCGGTTTTGGATAATCTGGAACGTGCGCTGGACAGCTCCGCATCCGATGAAACAGGGGGCTTAAGAGAGGGAATCACTCTCGTTTCCAAACAGTTTTTAGAGATCCTTGCCAAACTGGATGTCAAGCCTATTGAAGCTGTAGGAGCGGATTTCAATCCTGAGCTCCATAATGCAGTGATGCATGTGAAAGATGAAAATTTTGATCACAATTACGTTGTTGAGGAATTCCAGAAAGGGTATATTTATAAGGATGAAATTGTGATTCGTTATTCAATGGTAAAAGTGGCAAACTAGCAGAAATTCTTTTCTTGCCCTTAAATATATAAAGGAGAGTGTTTAATATGCCAAAAGTAATAGGTATAGACCTTGGTACAACAAATTCGTGCGTAGCCGTCATGGAAGGCGGTGAGCCTGTCGTTATCCCAAATGCCGAGGGAAATAGAACAACCCCTTCAGTGGTGGCATTTTCAAAAACAGGGGAAAGATTGGTAGGCCAGGTGGCCAAGCGCCAGGCTATCACCAATCCCGAGAGAACCATTATCTCCATAAAAAGAGACATGGGAACCGATAGAAAAGTAAGGATTGATGATAAAGACTATACGCCTCAGGAAATATCAGCCATGATTCTCCAGAAGATGAAGGCTGAAGCGGAGGGCTATCTTGGCGAGTCTGTTTCTCAGGCGGTTATCACAGTTCCCGCATATTTCTCTGACGCGCAGCGCCAGGCGACAAAGGATGCCGGTAAAATAGCCGGCCTGGAGGTACTGAGAATCATCAATGAGCCCACGGCCGCGGCTTTGGCTTATGGGCTGGACAAAGAGCACGACCAGAAGATTCTTGTATTTGACCTTGGCGGAGGAACCTTCGATGTCTCGTTGCTGGAAATCGGTGATGGTGTTTTTGAAGTCTTAGCGACCCACGGCAATAATCGTCTTGGCGGCGATGACTTCGACCAGCGTGTGATTGACTGGATGGCCGAGGGCTTTAAGCGTGAGAACGGCATTGATCTCCGTGCAGACAAGATGGCCATGCAAAGGCTAAAGGAAGCTGCTGAAAAGGCAAAAATCGAGCTTTCAGGCGTAAGCCAGACAAACATCAATCTTCCTTTTATCACAGCCGATGCGACAGGACCCAAGCATCTGGATATGAACCTGACCCGCGCCAAATTTGACGAGCTGACGGCAGATCTCGTGGAAAAGACCATGGAATCGACACGCAAGGCTCTTTCCGATGCCGGCCTGAGCCCCAATGAAATCGATAAGATCCTGCTGGTAGGAGGATCCACCCGTATACCGGCTGTTCAGGAAGCCGTTAAAAAATTCCTGGGTAAGGATCCGTTCAAGGGAATCAATCCTGACGAATGTGTTTCAGTGGGCGCAGCCATTCAGGCAGGCGTGCTTTCCGGCGAGGTGAAGGATCTGCTCCTTCTTGACGTCACACCACTGTCTCTTGGTATTGAGACTTTGGGCGGCGTTATGACCAAGCTCATTGAAAGGAATACCACTATTCCGACAAAGAAGAGCCAGGTATTCTCTACTGCCGCAGACGGTCAGACCAGTGTTGATATCAAGGTATACCAGGGCGAACGTGAAATGGCTGCCAATAATAAGCTTTTGGGCAACTTCCAGCTGACGGGCATCGCTCCGGCTCCCCGTGGCGTTCCGCAGATTGAGGTTACATTTGATATCGATGCCAACGGTATCGTGCATGTCTCAGCACGGGATATGGGTACCGGTAACGAGCAGAATATCACCATTACAGCCAGCACCAACTTAAACGATGCCGACATCGACAGGGCCGTCAAAGAGGCGGAGCAGTTTGCCGCTGAGGATAAAGCCCGCAAAGAGTCTATTGAAATCAGGAATGAAGCCGATTCGATGGTCTATCAGACCGAAAAGGCTTTAAAAGAAATGGGAGATAAGCTGAGTGCAGAAGATAAATCCTCCATTGAAGCCGAAGTGAACAAGGTGAAAGAGGCCCTGAAGGGCTCTGATAACGCTGCCATCAAGAGCGCTACAGAATCCTTGACACAAGCTTTCTATGCGGTGTCCACCAAGATGTATCAGCAGGCCAACCCACAGGGCGCAGGCCCTAACGCGGGCCCCGGCTTTAATCCCGGTGCCTCCGGTGCCGGTGCCGGTCCTCAGGATAACGTCTATAATGCCGATTATAAGGTAGTGGACGAGGATGATAAAAAGTAAAATTGACATAGGTTTATTAAACCTGTAATATGGTAACAGTGAAACGGTAAATGCCAGGCGAAAAAGTTTAAGGCATCTACCGTTTTGCACTTCTGGTATGAACTAAGTTTGACAATTATATGGAGGGTTTCACTTGGCGGAAAAGAGAGACTATTATGAGGTGCTTGGCATTTCCAAAAGCGCTTCAAATGATGAGATAAAAAAAGCATACCGAAAGCTTGCTAAGCAATACCATCCCGATATGAATCCGGGAAACAAAGAGGCGGAAACCAAGTTTAAAGAGGTCAACGAGGCCTACAGCGTATTGAGCGACGAGCAAAAGCGCACCAACTATGACCGGTTTGGCCATGCCGCTTTTGATGGCTCGGCAGGCGCTGGTTTCGGCGGCTTTGACGGATTTGGCTTCGGAGGGCTGGATGACCTTTTTGAAACCTTCATGGGCGGTTTTGGCGGAAGAACAAGAACCAAAAGAAACGGCCCCCAGCGCGGAAACGATCTTCAGTATGCCTTGCAGATCAGCTTTGAAGAAGCCGCCTTTGGCGCTGAAAAAGAGATTTCTATTTCAAGGCTCCAAAATTGCTCGGTGTGCAATGGCTCCGGGGCAAAACCCGGAACTTCGGCAGAAACCTGCAAACACTGCCAGGGAACCGGCCAGGTAAGATATACCCAATCCACGGCATTCGGCCAGTTTGTCAATGTGAAGACCTGTGACGCCTGCCGGGGCGAAGGGAAGATTATTACCCAGCCCTGCGAAAGCTGCCGCGGCAAGGGACGGATATCAAAAAATAGCCGTATCAGCATAAACATTCCTGCCGGCATCGATGAGGGGCAGACCATCTCCTTGAGGGGTGAAGGCGAGCCGGGCCTGAGGGGAGGTCCTTCCGGGGACCTGTATGTGACCATACATATCAGGCCCCATTCCGTATTTAAGCGGGAAGGCTATGATGTGGTCTGCGATGTTCCCATTTCCTTTGCTCAGGCGGCTCTGGGCGCTGAAATAGATATTCCCACACTGGATGGGCTGCTAAAATACAATATACCTGAAGGTACACAGACCGGGACGGTATTTAAATTAAAAGGCAAAGGCATTAAGCATCTTCGGAGCGGTATCCGCGGAGACGAATATATCCGGGTCAATGTGGAAGTGCCCGTAAAGATGCCTCAGAAGCAGAAGGAGCTGCTGCGTCAATTTGCGGAAGCCAGCGGTGATGAAGGTCTTGAACAGAAAAAGGGCTTTTTTAAAAAAATGAAGGACATATTTAAGGAATAATGGCAAAGAAAGCAGGCGTTCTATGAAATGGATCGAAATCACTATAACCACCAATGATCAGGCTGCGGAGGCAGTTTCCGAGCTTCTGATGAGCAAAGGCGCCAATGGCACCGAGATGGTGGATCCTTTTGCCTTCAGACAGGTTCTTGAAAGCAATAAATATTTGGATTATGCAGACGACGGGCTCATTGAAAGCTATGGCAGCGACGTTATTGTCAGGGCATATTTTTCGGATGACCACGACCCGGTGGAACTGACCGGGGAAATCAACGGGGCTCTGTCGGATATAAAGGAATATATGGATATCGGTTTGGGTGAAGTGAAAGGGATCCTCCGCGACGATGAGGAATGGAAGGATAATTGGAAAAAATATTTTAAGCCCTTTCATTTCACCAGCAAAATCGTCATTAAGCCCAGCTGGGAGGATTATACGCCCGAGCCCCAGGATATTGTCATAGAGCTGGATCCGGGTATGGCTTTCGGCACCGGCACCCATGAAACCACAAGAATGTGCGCTCTTCTCGGCGAGAAGTACTTAAAGCGGGGAGACAAGGTTCTGGACTTGGGCTGCGGCACAGCCATCCTTGCTCTTTCCGCCGTGAAGCTGGGCGCATCTTCTGCTCTGGCTGTAGATATTGATGAGGCAGCCGTGAAGACTGCGCGCCAGAACGTGGGAAATAATGGTGAAAGCCATAAGATTCTGGTCCGGCAGGGAGAGCTTAAGCATGTTTCCAAAGAGCCTTATGATCTCATATTTATCAATATCATTGCGGATATAATTCTTTCCCTTTCTTCCGAAATCAAAGATTATGTGGGTCCGAATACACGCATGTTTCTGTCCGGCATTATAAAGAGCCGCCGGGATGAAGTGAGGAAGGCTTATACTGATCTGGGCCTTACATTGTGTGAAGAGCTTATACAGGACGAATGGGTGGCGATGGCGTTTCATGCATAGATTTATGGTAGCCCCTGAGCATATAAAGAACGATCTTATTACATTGACCGGTGATGACCTGAAACACCTGAGACAGGTTTTGAGGCTTCAGCCAGGGGATGCCATACGAATTTTTGACGGCGGCGGCATGGAGCACGA
>DOHN01000184.1:11626-16776 GCA_003535195.1 Ruminiclostridium sp. | reverse complement strand
ATGGAGCACGAGGCACGGCTCCTTACTGTAGATAAAGACCTGGCAACAGCCAAAGTGCAAGTTTCCTTTCTGTCCGACACCGAACCGGAAATATATGTTACTCTATTTCAGGGCCTTCCCAAGGGTGAAAAAATGGAGCTGATCATTCAAAAGGCGGTAGAGCTGGGAATATACCGAATAGTGCCGGTAATTACCCAGAGGTCGGTGGTCCAATTGGATAAAAAATACAGGGAGAAGAAAGCAGAACGCTGGCAAAAAATTGCCAGGGAGGCCGCTAAACAGTGCCGGAGAGCCTATGTTCCGGAAGTGGCCGCGCCCGTCGATTTCGACGAGGCGATGAACCGCTGCAAACAATTCGGGCCAGGCATTTTGCTCTATGAAAACGAAGAAAAAAAATGTTTGAAAGACCTATTGAAATGTTATACTATTAATAAGGTTAAGAATATTGCACTTTTTGTAGGCCCTGAAGGCGGCTTTTCTGAACAAGAGGTAGAAAAATGTATTGCTATAGGGTATAATGTTGCAGGATTAGGAAAAAGAATTTTACGCGCAGAAACAGCTGCAATTTCGGCAATTGCTATTATAATGTATGAGATGGATGAATTGAAATAAATGAGCAGGATAATCTGTGCTTATTATATAACGGATAGCGCTGCTTTTATACGCATGCTGCTGTAGAAAATGCTATTCATTATTCAGTGTTTTTAAGAAGTGGTAGTCGAGGCTTGCCATAGGAAACTGAAATGGATTTAAAAATCTAAGGAGAACAATACATGCTTAGAAGTATGACTGGCTTCGGCCATAGCGAATATACAGAAAACGGCATTACTTTTTCTGTTGAAATTAAGTCTGTTAATCATCGCTACAGTGATATTTTTTTGAGAATGCCCAAACAGATCACCTGTTTTGAAGATCGTATCAGATCAATCATCAACAGCAAAATACAACGGGGGAAGATTGATGTCTACATATCCTATGATAACAAATCTCCTCAGGCGCAAGAGGTTTTATTGGATGAAGGTCTTGCCAAAGCTTATTGTGATGCCCTCAGGAAAATTGCGGAAAATCTCGGCCTCCGGGATGATATATCAGTCTCATTATTATCCCGTTTTCCCGATATTCTGAAAGTTGAAAAGCAGGATAATGGGGATGAAGTTGGGCAGGTTCTGGATCATGTCATTTATCAGGCAGTGGATATGCTGCTTGATATGAAGAGTAAGGAAGGCGAAAAGCTTAAAGTCTCACTTTTATCCAATCTTACAGAAATAGAGGCATTTGTGGAAAGAATTGAACAAAAAGCCCCTGTTGTGGTTCGAGAATATAAAGAAAAATTAGAGGCCAGATTAAACGAGTTGATTGACATTCAAAGGGTTGATCCGGCACGCATAGCCGCCGAGGTTGCCATCTTTGCGGACAGGTGCAGTGTGGACGAAGAGCTGGTAAGGCTCAGAAGTCATATTGCCCAAATGAGGGAGATGCTTGACGGAGGAAGTCCGGTTGGCAAAAAAGCGGATTTTCTCATACAGGAAATGAATCGTGAAGTGAATACCATTGGTTCCAAGGCCAGTGACCTGGAAATTACCCGCAATGTGGTGGAGCTTAAAAGCGAAATTGAAAAGCTGCGCGAGCAAATCCAAAATATAGAATAGTAAAGGATGGAGGAGCTCTATGAAGTTAATCAATGTCGGTTTTGGTAACATGGTTTCGTCTAATAAAATAGTTGCTATTGTCAGTCCTGAATCAGCCCCCATCAAGCGCATTATTCAGGAGGCCCGGGAGCGGGGTTCCTTGATTGATGCCACCTATGGAAGGCGGACCCGTGCCGTCATTATTATGGACAGCGGCCATGTTGTGCTTTCGGCCCTTCAGCCCGAGACTGTAGCCCACAGGCTTGATGATCTTTACGGCGAAGACCAGCAGGATAGCGGTTTTGAGCAGGAACAGGAGGAAAATTCATGAAATCCGGTCTGCTTGTTGTCGTTTCCGGCCCTGCCGGCGTAGGTAAGGGTACTGTTGTCCGCAAAATGATGGAATTAAGCGATAATGTTGTGCTTTCAATCTCAGCCACTTCCCGTTCGCCCAGACCGTCGGAAATGGAGGGGGAAAACTATTTTTTTAAGACCAAAGAACAATTTGAGGAAATGATCAAAAATGATCAGCTCATTGAATGGGTCGATTATTGCGGCAATTATTATGGAACACCCAGAGAATTTGTCTGCAGTGAAATTGAAAAGGGTCATATTGTGATTTTGGAAATTGAAGTGGAAGGGGCTTTGCATGTTAGAAAGCTCTTTCCGGAATGTGTCCTCTGCTTTATTGTTCCCCCCGATGGCAATGAACTTGAAAACCGGCTGAGGGGAAGAGGAACCGAGAATGAGGAGACCATCCAAAAAAGACTTTTGCGAGCCAGAGAAGAGTTTCAGTTCCTGGATCAATATGATTATATGATATTAAATGACAACATTGAATCAGCGGCGAATCGCTTCATTCATATTATAGAATCAGAAAAAATGCGAATTATACGAAACAAGGATTTGATTCAAGAGTTTAAAAACATTTAAGGAGTGAATAAAATATATGATTTACCCACCGATGGCCTCATTACTTAAAAAGGTAGATAGTCGCTATACTTTGGTGATTGCAGCTGCAAAACGTGCGCGCATGCTTACAGACGGCGCCCAAAAGCTGACGGATTATGATTCCAACAAAGATGTTACCATAGCCCTGAATGAGATATATGAGGGAAAAGTAACCTACCATAAGATATCTAAAGAACAATCCCCCCATGAAAATTTGGTTGAAACCTCATTGAACAGTGAGGAAGATATACTTTAAAATATTGCCTAAAAAACAGGAGGATTCAATAAATGCAGTTTGAAAAAACCATGGATAAGATAGTTGCGTTTTGCAAGAATCGCGGCTTCATTTTTCAAGGGTCAGAAATTTATGACGGCCTAGCCAATACTTGGGACTATGGCCCTCTTGGTGTTGAATTCAAGAATAATGTTAAAAAAGCATGGTGGAAAAAGTTTATTCAGGAAAACCCCTATAATGTCGGAGTGGATTGCGCCATTCTTATGAATCCGCAGGTCTGGGTGGCTTCGGGTCATGTGGGCGGGTTTTCCGACCCTCTGATTGACTGCAAGCAGTGTAAAACAAGGCACAGAGCGGATAAGCTTATTGAAGACTACAATTCGGCAAACGGTATTGAGATGGCTGTGGATGGTATGTCCAATGAAGCCATGACAGCTTATCTTAAGGGTAAAAATATTCCCTGCCCAAGCTGCAGCGGGCATAATTTCACAGAGATCAGAAAGTTTAATCTGATGTTCAAAACCTTTCAGGGCGTGACGGAAGATTCAAAAAATGAAATTTACCTGCGTCCGGAAACAGCTCAGGGCATCTTTGTCAATTTTAAGAATGTCCAGCGCTCAACCCGCAGAAAAATTCCTTTCGGGATCGGGCAAATCGGAAAGTCTTTCAGAAATGAAATTACACCCGGAAACTTTACCTTCAGAACCAGAGAGTTTGAGCAAATGGAGCTGGAGTTTTTCTGTGAGCCTGGAACCGATCTGGAATGGTTCGTCTATTGGAAGGACTTCTGCAAAAAGTGGCTATTAGACCTTGGCATCAAGGAAGAAAACATGAGGCTTCGGGACCACGAAAAAGAGGAACTGTCTTTCTACAGCAGGGCAACAACGGATATTGAATTCAAATTTCCCTTTGGCTGGGGAGAGCTGTGGGGCATAGCCGATCGTACCGATTATGACCTGAAACAGCATATGACCTATTCCAAAGAAGATTTATCCTATTTCGATCCCGTTAAAAATGAAAAATATGTGCCCTATGTCGTAGAACCGTCATTGGGAGCCGACCGTATAGCTTTGGCATTCCTTTGCGACGCCTATGACGAAGAAGAGATATCCGAAGGAGATGTCAGGACTGTACTTAGGCTGCATCCGGCACTTGCGCCTGTTAAAGCGGCTGTTTTGCCCCTTTCTAAAAAACTTACCGAACAATCGTGGAAAATATATGAGGCATTAAGCCGTCAATTTGTATGCGAGTTTGATGAAACCGGATCCATTGGGAAACGCTATAGAAGGCAGGATGAGATCGGAACTCCCTACTGTATTACCTTTGATTTTGATTCCCTTGAAGATGGGTGCGTCACTGTACGCGAAAGGGATTCCATGGAACAAGAAAGAATTTCCATTGAGGCTCTGCCTGATTATCTAAAAAATAAAATTGGGATATAATATGTTGATTCAGGAGCATTTAAAGAGCTCCTTAAATGCACAAGGAGGATAATTTATGACCAAGTACGTTTATCTTTTTAGCGAAGGAAACGCCAGCATGCGCAACCTGTTGGGCGGAAAGGGTGCTAACCTGGCCGAAATGACCGGATTAGGACTTCCTGTACCCAGAGGCTTTACAGTTACAACCGAGGCATGCACCCGTTATTACGCAGACGGCAAGAAAATCGAAAAGGATATTGAGGATCAAATTTACGAGTACCTTTTAAAGATGGAAAAAATCGTCGAAAAACAGTTTGGAAACCCTGATAACCCTCTTCTGGTGTCAGTTCGTTCAGGAGCAAGGGCTTCTATGCCAGGTATGATGGATACTATTTTAAACCTTGGTCTGAATGATATTGTTGTAGAAGGACTTGCAAAGCTTACCAACAACACACGTTTTGCTTATGACAGCTACAGAAGATTTATTCACATGTTCAGCGATGTTGTGATGGGCATTGAAAAAAATAAATTCGAACGCATCCTTGAAGAAATGAAAGAAAAGAAGGGTGTTCATCTGGATACCGGATTGGATGCCGATGACCTTAAGTTATTGGTCAAAAAGTACCATGAGCTTTATGAGAAGGAAATGGGGCAGCCCTTCCCTCAGGAGCCGAGAGTACAGCTGTTAGAGGCAATTAAAGCAGTCTTCCGTTCTTGGGATAACCCGCGTGCTAATGTATACCGCCGTTTGAATGATATTCCCAGTGAGTGGGGTACGGCTGTCAATGTCCAGGAAATGGTCTATGGCAATATGGGGGAGGATTCCGGCACCGGTGTTGCGTTTACCCGTAATCCCTCTACAGGCGAGAAAAAGCTGTATGGTGAGTTCTTGATGAACGCCCAGGGCGAGGACGT
>DOHN01000184.1:5832-11405 GCA_003535195.1 Ruminiclostridium sp. | reverse complement strand
GATATGCAGGATATGGAGTTTACCATTGAGCGCGGCAAATTATTCATGCTTCAGACCAGAAACGGTAAGCGTACTGCTCAGGCTGCTCTTAAAATAGCGGTTGACCTTGTTCATGAAGGCATGCTAACAAAAGAAGAAGCCATTTTGAAGGTTGAACCCAAGCAATTGGACTCTCTGCTTCATCCGAATTTTGAAGCTAAGGCATTAAAAGATGCCAAGCCCATTGCAAAGGGACTTCCTGCTTCCCCGGGAGCCGCTACCGGCAAGATTTATTTCACCGCCGACGATGCTGCAAAGGCTTTTGGAAATGGAGAGAAGCAGATTATCCTGGTCCGGCTTGAAACATCGCCCGAAGATATTGAGGGTATGCATGTATCACAGGGTATTTTGACAGCCCGTGGGGGAATGACATCTCATGCTGCCGTTGTTGCCCGTGGTATGGGCAGATGCTGTGTGGCAGGTTGCGGAGATGTAAAGATCAGCGAAGAAAATAAAACCTTTACTGATAAAGCCGGCAAAGTTTACAAAGAAGGGGACTGGTTCTCTCTTGATGGATCAACAGGAAATGTCTATTCCGGCCAGCTTCCTACTACAGCTCCTGAAATGACAGGTGATTTCGGTACCTTTATGAGCTGGGCTGACGAGCTTCGCACCTTAAAGGTAAGAACCAATGCGGATACTCCGGCAGATGCTGCCCAGGCTTACCAGTTTGGCGCTGAAGGCATTGGCCTGTGCCGTACAGAGCATATGTTCTTTGATTCTGATCGTATCAAATCCATGCGTGAAATGATTGTAGCACGTACAGAGGTGCAAAGAAGAAAAGCACTTGGAAAGCTTCTGCCCATGCAGCGGGAAGATTTTGAAGGACTATTCCGTGAAATGAAAGACTTCCCTGTAACCATTCGTTATTTGGATCCCCCGCTTCATGAATTCCTGCCCCAGGACGATGAGGAAATCCAGGCACTTGCCAAGGAAATGGACATGACCTTTGAGGATTTGAAGGCTCTTGTTGTCAGCCTGCATGAGTTCAACCCCATGTTGGGGCACCGTGGCTGCCGCCTTGCTGTTTCCTATCCCGAAATTGCAGAGATGCAGACCAGAGCCGTCATTGAGGCCGCCATCAATGTCAATAAGAAAGGCATGAATGTAACGCCTGAAATCATGATTCCGCTGGTTGGGGATGTCAAAGAATTTAAATATGTAAAAGATATAGTCGTTAAGACAGCAGACGAAGTCATCAAAAAAGCAGGCGTTAAGCTGGAATATAAGGTCGGGACCATGATTGAAATTCCAAGAGCCGCAATTACCGCTGATGAAATTGCCGCTGAAGCAGATTTCTTTTCCTTTGGCACCAATGACCTTACCCAGATGGCGTTCGGCTTCTCCCGCGATGATGCCGGCAGATTCCTGGAGGATTACTATGAAAAGAAAATTTATGAGTTTGATCCCTTTGCCAAGCTTGATCAATCCGGTGTAGGAAGACTGGTTCAGATGGCAGCTGATCTGGGCAGAAAAGTACGCCCTGATATCAAGCTCGGTATTTGCGGTGAACACGGCGGAGATCCGGCATCAGTAGAATTCTGCCATAAGGCAGGTTTAAACTATGTTTCCTGCTCACCGTTCCGTGTGCCCATTGCCCGCTTGGCTGCAGCACAGGCAGCGGTCAAGGCAAAGTAAGCGCTTCGTCAGATTTGGAATACATGGCGTGAAAGCCTTGCAACGTAACGAGTTAAGCGAAAATTAATATCACATAAATAGGGTGCTGACAGATAGAGCTTTTGCTTGTCAGCACCCTGTTTTTTAATAAAAACATTATGGGACACTTTTTACATAGAAAAATGAGAAGTGGTCTATTTATAGTCCAAAATGTAGCTCGTTATATCTATGCACAGCTTCATAGGTGGCATAAATATTTTCAGGCTTCGTGTCACCGACAATATTGTGAATGGTGGCAAATACATATCCTCCATCTTTTGAGAGGATATCCAAGCGCTCGGTGACGTGAGCTTCGACCTGGTCAGGTGTCCCATAAGGCAAGATCTTTTGAGTGTCTACACCGCCGCCCCAGAATACAAGCTTGCGGCCATACTTTTCTTTAAGCATATGTGCATCCATGCCCTTGGCGGAAAGCTGCACGGGGTTAATAATGTCCATACCCATATCGACGAAATCATCCAATAATTTTACAACACAGCCGCAAGTGTGGAAAAAAGTCTTCCAGCTTGTATTTTGATGAATCCAATCGCATACGCGCTTATAATAGGGCTTATAGAGCTGTCTAAACATATCGGTAGACATGAATTCAGCATTTTGTGTCCCAAAATCGGTTCCGCTGATCCATATAATCTGGATATTGTCACCACAAGCTTGTTTATAAATTTCAAGATTTTTTAGCATAAACTCCGTCTTTATCTCAAAGACTTCTTGCACGTATTCGGGATAAAGAAGCTGCGCCATACACCAATCGTCAAATTTTCGAATGCCACGCGGATATTTTTCAAACGGTGAAGGAACCGCGCCAGCATCTCCAAAACCGGCTCCTCCGAGATTGCCTATGATGGCATATTCGGTCTCGGTATACAAACGATGGGATTCGCGTTCATAATATTTTGCAGTTTCGTCAGTCATGATCGAAAAAAAGTTCTTAAAATCTTCCCGGGGAGTCAGATTATCCTCATCAATCTTAGGAGCACGATCGATAATTTCAAAAAAATATCCTCCCGCGGGCATATAGATGGAAGGTGGCGCACTGCGATCACCTTGCGGGTACATTTGGACTCTCCCATCAGGAAGCACATCAAACTCGTTACCCGTATTGATTAGAGTAGGTGTACCGTCAGGCATTCTGAACAATTTCTTTTCTGATGTATTTGGCACGCCAAGTGAATCTTCTGGGTGATTCAATCCAATAACATCACTTTTAATAATCTGTCGTAAATCATCATCCACGACTCCAAGCATTTGGCAAATCTCAAAAATTTCCAAAGCCTTTTGGGGTAACCCAAGATATTCACGTAATCGATACATAGCTGATACACTTATTCCTGTTTGACCTGTTGCGCCAAAATCTATCGGGACTTGGTCAGGTTTCTGATGATTAATGGCAGCAATTACTCGTTCTCTAGATTTCATATCAATTCCCCAATATTATCATTATGATATAAAACGTTGATAATAGCAGCGTTTACAGATTTATTATAACGGTGCGATTCGGCAGAAAGAATGATATAATTTGCTGTTCATTTGCTATTTCTTGCGGTTTTCAAAAAGATTTAACATGTACCGCTTGACTCTGATCTGCTGATAGGTTAAATTTGACAGAGAATATGGATTATGTATAATGTTTTATAGAAGAATCAATCGTTCATTGTTGTAGGAGATCTATAGCGTATGTTAGCACAAGAGCGTGGAACTTGCTCTGGATCAGACCTGTATTTTCTGACACCATCGGAAAATGCCTCTCGTATGCTTTATTACATGACTTCTTGCGGGTATTATTTTACGAATAATGATTACCGAATCCAGCGCGAGGACTATAACAATTATCTCATATTTTATATATGCAAGGGCCGGCTTTCTGTAAGTACCGGGGATGTAACAATGGTTGCAACAGCCGGTCAGATAGGCTTTATAAATTGTCATATCCCACATGAATACCATACTATAGGGAACACAGAATTTATTTGGCTTCATCTCGACGGAACGAACACTGGGCAGTTCTACAAGCATATTATGGAGCGCCATAATGGGTTTGTTTTCGATACACCCAGAGCAGAGGAAGTCAAAAGCAGCATTTATGAGATCGTCTCCGCTTGCCGTACGGAGCAATTGCCAAATGAAGCTTGTTTATCATATAAGCTCTATTACATATTGATTTCGTTGCTTGATAATCGCAGCATAGAAAAAGATACTGTCGATAGCGATTCACCAGTATCTCTGGTAACGAGATTCATCAAAGAGCATTATAATGAAAAAATATCATTAACGGATATGGCACGGGTCGCAAATATGAGCAAGTATCACTTTTCGCGCCTATTTAAGAGGGAATGCGGTTATTCTCCCCATGAATTTATGATGTTAATTCGTATCAATTGTGCAAAGCACCTGCTTAAGACTACCGATATACCAGTTAAAGTGATTGCTGTGAAAGTTGGATATCAAGATGTGGAAACATTTACGAATGCGTTCTGCCGACGGGTAGGATTGTCGCCAAGCCGATTTCGTAAGTATCCAATATAGATGCTGCTTTCAATATAGAACGGATACCTTTCTAGAAATTTTCCAGAAATCCTTCGATTCAAAAACGGACGCAACGTCTGTTATCTCCTACTATAATTGATGAAATTATTTTTATATTTGTATATTGCGATTAAGAAAGAGCAAGTTTTCACATATAGAAAGCAAGTTTTATTATGGAATCCTCCCTTTAAAAGCTCTAGTATAAAGGTGTTGTGTGGCATAATGCATATCAGAAATATTACAATTTTTAAATGAGAACCAAGAAGATTTGTATCCATGTATGCCCCAAATGTTCTAGAACAATAGAAAAAAAAGACTCCATTGCAATTTTTGCCACATCTTTGTCATTGAAGAATGAAAACTTTTCTCATCAAAGTTATCAACAAACGGCTGAGCTAATGCAGTATACTTTAGAATCTTTTTAGCAAATCAAACATTAACACAACAAAATTAAAAAAGGGAGGATAATCATGAAAAAAAAGTTATTCGTATTACTTATGGCGGGAGTTATGGCTTTTGCGCTAATCGGTTGCGGCAACTCCGGAGCCCCGACTACTGCAGGTGAATCGAGCGCTAAACCTGCAGAGGCATCAAGTACACAAAATACTTCCGAACCCAAAAAGGCAACAGTGGCAGTTATATTCAAAGCACTGACTGCGGAATACTGGAAAACAATGAAGGAGGGCTGTGACGCCGCTGCAAAGGATTTTGGCATCAACGTTACGGTGTTGGGTCCCAATGCCGAGAGTGAAATTGCACAACAGGTGACCATGATTGAGGAACAGTTATCTGTAGGAGTTGATGCTATCGCAGTTGCGCCTTGTGAAGAGAATGCTGTCATTGGCGCATTAAGCCCATATCTGGGCAAGCTCCCCATTATTGCGGTTGATACTGATTTCAACCTGGAAGGAAAGACCGCATTTATTGGGACAGGTAACACACCGGCAGCTAAACTTGGGGGCGAATTTGCTGCAAAGGCTATCGGAAAGGGCGGAAACGCGGTTTTGATTGGCGGCCAGCAAGGTGAAGGGACATCAGCCGCTCGTCTGGAAGGGTTTACACAAGGGTTGGAAGAGAACGGCTGCACCGTGCTCGAGACACAGTACGGCAAAAACACCGCTGATGGTGCCATTGCGGTTATGGAAGACCTTCTAACGAAATATCCGGGTAAGATTAATGCAGTTCTGGCAATGAATGACGACATGATTCAAGGATGTTTACAAGCCATTAAAAATGCAGGCATAAGTGGTATTACTTTGGTTGGATTTAACGGTGATTCTGCGGTTTTGCATCTGATTGATTCGGGCGAAATTGATGCGACTGTCGCACAGCAG
>DOHN01000184.1:5335-5707 GCA_003535195.1 Ruminiclostridium sp. | reverse complement strand
ACAGCAGCCATATAGTATGGGTTATCAATGTGTAGCTCAAGCTTATAAGGCGATTCAAGGCGAAAAAATTGAAGAATATCAGGATGTTCCTGCGTTATTAATTACCAAGGAGAATGTAGTAAGTTTTCTGAAATAGTGATATCGCCTGCTCATATGCTCGTAACGGTCATGGATATTTCCACGGCCGTTACGACTGTATTATGCCTAATAATTGTTAGAAAGGATGACTATTATCAGCGAGTACATTGTAGAACTGAGAAATATAACAAAGATATTTCCAGGAGTTATAGCATTGAAAAATATGTCCCTGCAAATTAAGCCGGGGGAAGTACATGGTTTAGTAGGGGAGAACGGTGCTGGAAAATCTACATT
>DOHN01000184.1:4952-5212 GCA_003535195.1 Ruminiclostridium sp. | reverse complement strand
AACGGTGCTGGAAAATCTACATTGATTAAGGTACTGACGGGTGTACATATGCCAGACAAAGGTGAAATCTGGGTCGATGGCGTGCAGAAGAAATTTACGAAACCCAGTGATGCACGTGATGCCGGAATTGCATGTGTGTATCAGGAACTTAATATCGTAAAACTTCTGTCGATTACAGACAATATATTTATTGGAAGAGGTATTAAAAATAAGCTCGGATTGCTCAACTATGAAGCCATGCACAAGGAAGCGCAAAATGC
>DOHN01000184.1:0-4709 GCA_003535195.1 Ruminiclostridium sp. | reverse complement strand
AAGCTTATTATTATGGATGAGCCAACTTCTTTGCTCGGTGAAAAAGAAGTTTTTCAGCTTATGTCTACTGTACGAAAATTGAAAGAGCAAGGTGTTGCCATCTTATTTGTATCGCATAAATTGGAAGAGTTATTCGAAATATGTGACCGTGTCACGGTCATGCGTGACGGTGAGCATATCTGTACAAAAAAGGTTTCGGATATGACAAATGAATCATTAATTACTGCCATGGTTGGACGTACTCTGGATGACCGATTCCCGAAGGAGTTCGGTGTAAAGGGCGAGTGTATGATTCGGGTTGAAAACTTGAATGCCGGAATACTGCGAAATGTCTCTTTTGAAGCATATGGTGGACAAATCCTCGGTTTTGCCGGATTAGTCGGTGCAGGACGCACGGAAACAATGCGTGCCATTTTTGGTGCGGATCCAATTGAAAGCGGAGCAATCTACATAAAGGGGAAGAAAGCAAATATAAATTCGCCGGCCCAGGCAGTTGCCCAGGGCATTGCCTTTTTGACCGAAGATCGAAAGGGACAAGGTTTGATATTATCACAAGCCGTAAGCATAAATCTTATTCTTGCAAGTATAAAGAAATTTTCTAAATTCGGCATGTTGAATAATAACGCAATTCATGAAAGCAGTAACCGGAGTATTCATTCGCTGCGGATCAAAACACCGTCCAACAATGAAATCGCAGGGCAATTATCTGGCGGAAATCAACAGAAAGTAGTTATTGGAAAATGGATTAATACCGATGCAGACATCTATATTTTCGATGAGCCTACTCGGGGTATTGATGTTGGCGCTAAGATAGAGGTATATAACATAATGAATAGTCTGGTTAAAAAAGGAAAATGTGTTATCATGATATCCTCGGAACTGCCAGAAATTCTTGGAATGAGTGATCGTGTAATTGTTATGCGAGAAGGCAGGGTTATGGCTGAGATTGATCGGGGTTCAGAACATTTTAATCAGGAGTCCATTATGAAGGCCGGGTGGGGAGGAGTACTTGTATGATAAAAATGAAGCAGTTCACTATTAAGGGATTACTGTCAAAATTAGGGCCATTGATTGGCTTGCTGGTTTTATGTGTAATATTGTCATTAACGACGGAACAGTTTTTAAGCTATAGCAACTTCATGAACATTTTGAAGCAGGCGTCAATCAATTGTTTTATTTCTGCGGGTATGCTGATTGTACTTATCACAGCAGGCATTGACCTTTCAGTCGGCTCCAATTGTGTGCTTGCTGCCTGTGTGATGGGTGTAATGATGAAGAACGGAATTAAGAATTCGATCCTTATGATGGCAGCTGCGTTGGTAACGGGTCTTATCTGCGGCTATATAAATGGCGTGTTGTTGACCAAGCTCCGTCTGCCGCATCCCTTCGTATCTACATTAGGTATGAAAAATGTTACGCTCGGATTGGCTTTGATTATTACAGCATCTACACCAATCGGATTTCAAAACCAAGGGGTTGATATGGTACTTGCTTTAGGGGCAAAAACCATCAATGGTTTTCCGGTCAGCTTTATATTTGTCATCATAGCTTTCATTATTATGCATATATTCCTATCTCGCAGCGCCCTTGGACGAGAGATTTATTGCATTGGCGGTAATCCTGAAGCAGCCCGTCTATCCGGTATTAATTCAGGTCGTGTGCTGCGCATTGTGTATGCATTGTCCGGCTTATTAACTGGATTTGCCGCAATTATTCTGGTTGGCCGCGTTTCTTCTGCAAATGCTACAGCGGGTACAACCTACGATACGGATGCAATCGCAGCTTGTATTATTGGTGGTGCGTCCTTTATGGGAGGAAAAGGCACCATGTCGGGGACTATGGTAGGAGCGCTATTAATTGCAGTCATACGCAATGGGCTAAATTTGCTTGGTGCCCAGAGTGATTTACAGTATGTCGTTATTGGTTTGGTTATCATAATTGCTGTATTTATCGATGTAACTCGAGAAGCGATGGAGAAACGCGCTCAAAGGTTGGCAACCAAATAAGATTTGCATTTGATTATACATCAAGGGCCTTTGGGAAACGCTTTCTTAGAGGCCTTTTTGCTGCGTAATTTTACGATAGAAAGATCGTGGTATGAAATAAAAGAACCGTCCCTTTGTAAAGTAAGCAATAAATATGTTATTATTAATAAGTAAAATATGTAATGAATATTATATTTTGCAGTATAAATCAATAAATTGAAGGCGAGCTGCCGAAACAGCAGCTGAGAGGATAAAAGTCATGGCTGATACTGCTATTCATGGCGGACACCGCAACAGAGTCAGAATGAGGTATTTAGAAGAGGGACTTGACGGCTTTGAGGATCATGAAATTATTGAACTTCTTCTCTTTTACTGTATTCCGGTAAAAGATACCAATGAGCTGGCACACCGAATTATCAGGGAATTCGGGACCTTGCATGATTTATTGGAGGCGGATCCGTTAGATATTCAAAGACGCTGTGGCGTCAGCAGCAACACCGCCGTATTGCTTTCAATGATTGCGCCGCTTTCCCGGCGGTATTTAAAAGAAAAGTGGGGAGACCGGCCTTTGGTGAATTCCTCCAAAAAGGCCGGGGAATACGCGGTTACACTTTTTGCAGGCCGCGTTTATGAATGCTTCTTTATTCTTTGCCTGGATGCCCAAAACCGGGTAAACCATGCCGCGTTAGTGCATAAAGGCACCATCAACGAAGCGCCGGTCTATCCCCGCATTATCGTGGAAACTGCTCTCAGGCATAAGGCCAATAGCATTATTCTGGCTCATAACCATCCCGGAGGAAGCCTGAAGGCGTCAGGCGCAGATATTGATGTGACCCGGAAAATCTGTCAGGCCATGAAGCCAATTTCCATTCATGTCGCAGATCATATCATTGTAGCAGGAGACCGCTATGTCAGTTTTGCCGAGCAGGGACTCATGGATTCCCTATGTATCTGAATTTCAAATGTCCTATTTGCAATTAGGCCTATTTTCCTATTGGTCAAATTGCACAAAACAAAAAAACTATCAAAAATTGTCGCAATTTTTTGCTTATTTTAATTAATTGTCGAAATTGGCATAGTGCCATAAAATCCTTTTGATAGAAGGCTTTTGGCTTTTTTTAATGAATCTTCAACGTCTGAACATGCTGTAATCATGTCATTACAATTTTTCGATTAAAGTGGAAAATAAGAAGTAAATTGAACATTAAAACCCTTGGCAATACTAGCTTCCGTGATTTTGCACAAAATATGGAGAATTATATGATTGACACTATATGTTGTGCATGATAATATTAATAACAACGAGATGTTGATCTCATAACGAAAGCGGGGGACAATCATTCCATGATTGATAAGATACGGAAGAGAGACGGAAGCATTGAGAAATTTGCACCTGAAAAAATTTCATCTGCTATATTCAAAGCAGCAGTAGCATGCGGAGGAAAGGATTTTGACCTGGCCCAAAAACTCTGTGACAAGGTTGTGGCCATGGCTGAAGAAAAATACAAAGGACAAATACCCGAGGTCGAAGGCATTCAGGATCTGGTGGAATATGTGCTGATAGAAAACGGCCATTCAAAAACTGCAAAGGCATACATCCTTTACCGTGAAAAGCGCAAAAGCGCCAGAGAACTCAACGCTCTGGTAGGTGCCACCATCGGCATGTTTAGTGACTACCTGGGCGATAAAGATTGGAAGATACAAGAGAATGCAAATACACAAAAAAGTGTTAATGGGCTTAATAATTACATAAGAGAAATCTTTACGAAAAATTACTGGCTGCATGAAATTTATCCGGTTGAGGTCCGTGAGGCTCATCTAAGCGGAGATTGCCATATTCATGATATGGGCTTTTTTGGAGCCTATTGTGCGGGCTGGGATTTGCGGCAACTTCTCATGGAGGGATTCGGAGGTGTTCCCGGGAAAGTCGAGAGCAAGCCTGCAAAGCATTTACGGAGCTTTCTCGGCCAGGTGGTAAACTCTACCTTTACAACACAGGGAGAGCTGGCCGGAGCCCAGGCTTGGTCAAGCTTTGATACCTACTGCGCACCATTCATCAGATATGACGAGCTTACTTACAACCAGGTAAAGCAATGTATTCAGGAATTTATATTTAATATCAATGTCCCTACCAGAGTCGGTTTTCAATGCCCCTTTTCCAATCTGACCTTCGATATAAAGGTTCCTAAGACCTTAAAAGATGAACCTGTCATATGCGGAGGGGAATATACCAATGATAAATACGGAGACTTTCAAAAAGAGATGGATATCCTGAATAAGGCCTTTTGTGAGGTTATGCTGGAGGGCGATGCCAAGGGAAGAGTGTTTACCTTCCCTATCCCTACTCTGAATATCACAAGTGATTTCGACTGGGATAGTCCGGCTGTTGAAGGCTTTATGGAGATTACCTGCAAGTATGGCATTCCGTATTTTGCCAACTATGTAAACTCCGATCTTTCCCCTGAGGATGCCGTTTCCATGTGCTGCAGACTGAGACTTAATACCGGTGAACTCAGGAAAAGAGGAGGCGGATTGTTCGGCAGTAATCCCCTGACCGGATCCATAGGTGTCGTTACAATCAATTTGCCAAGAATCGGGTATTTGAGCTCCACAAAAGAAGATTTTAAGAAAAGGCTATATAAAATAGCCTGCATAGGAAAGACCTCCCTTGAAATCAAAAGAAAAATTATTGAGCAACAATCGGAAAAGGGGCTTTATCCTTAT
>DOHN01000023.1:10847-11257 GCA_003535195.1 Ruminiclostridium sp. | reverse complement strand
AACTTTGTAACGAAATCATATTTCATTAGTTAGTGAGGTGAAAGGAGGATTTAGCTTTGGAATTTGAACAAGTATATAAATTGTATTTCAAAGATGTATATACATTTCTGTATGGTTTATCACAAAATAAAGCCGTTGCCGAAGATATTACACAAGACACATTTTTAAAAGCAATAAAGAACATTCATACATTTGACGGACAAAAAGATATTAAAGCATGGCTTTTTACCATAGCACGAAACACATATTATACAGAGTATAATCGCCAAAAAATTTTCTCGCCTTACGACCTTGAGGACAATGTGGATGGTAAAACTAATGTTTTGGATAATTTGATATTAAAAGAACAATCTATTTTGATACTAAAAATTTTGCACAATATGAGCGAACCATATAAAGAAGTTTTTATG
>DOHN01000023.1:10243-10642 GCA_003535195.1 Ruminiclostridium sp. | reverse complement strand
AAAACTGAAAGTTGGGCGAGGGTTACTTATTACCGAGCTAAAAAACAAATATTAGAACAAATGGAGGGCAATCATAGTGAATAAAATAAACTGCAACATTGTAAAGGATATTTTGCCTTTATATGCTGATAACATTGTCAGCGAAGACACAAAGAAACTTGTTGAAGAACATCTGCTGAATTGTAATGACTGTAAAAAGGAACTTTCATTATTAAAATCCGATTTAGAAACACCTACAGTTGTTATAACTGAAAAAGATGACATAGCATTTCTGAAAAAAATAGGTTTGGATATAAAGAAAAAACGAGTATTTACTGCAATGCTCTCAGCAACCATTTCAGCCATCGTTGTAATATTATCATTTGTATATCTAACAGCACCTGAATATATACCCTATAC
>DOHN01000023.1:4415-9992 GCA_003535195.1 Ruminiclostridium sp. | reverse complement strand
ATATTAGTATTTATAATACAGCATGGAATGAAATTATTGGCGCTACAAAATCCCAAACCATTACAGTAAACCCGAATAATGAAGAAGTGAACACGATTTATTATGTGTCTAACGGAGGACAAGAGGATAAAGTAATATATGGTAAAAATCCAATTTCTAATGGCGGTGTTATTACCTTGCCACGATTGTTTTTGAATTACTATATTACTCTTGACATGTTAATTGCATTTGTTCTGGTAGTATTCTTTCTAATATTCAGAAAGAAAGAAAAGGTTAAAGCTATCATAGTAAAGATTCTATTTGTTCCTGTTTCTTACTTTGTAAGTCATGTTATGATTACAGGATTTAATGCTACCTCATACTCAGCAACTCGTGATTTTTATTTGATTTTGCTTTTAGTAATACCTATTTATTCTCTATTTTATATTTTGTATGAAAAGAAACATTCGAAATTTAGGCACTAACTATTATGAGCATAACGTGGAGTATGCGAAATATTTCCAGCCGATGACATGAAAAATAACCAGTTAAGCCAAGGAAATAAGCGGGTCTTAGAATTTAAGGCCCGCTTAAAATTTTATTTACACCCCTATAAAACCCACTTGCGATTTTATCCTCTGCCATGCAGATGCAAACTGATTGAGTACTTGACCTTGTTGCTGTATTTCTGTGCCGTCAACAGGCCGAGCTTCTCAAACTTCAGCACGAAGCCCCGGATGGTGGCATAGGCAGCATTTCCAAAGTCACGCTCAAGCTGCTTGGTCGAAAATTCTCCAACACCATAGGCCGAGAGGACAAAGTTCCAAAGATCTCTTTCCTTTTCTGTAATCTGCCCTTCATCCAGTGCTTTGCGAAAGGCGTCTGTCGTATCCGGCTGTGGCAGCACGCTACCAATCTTGTTATATACGTTCTCGATGAAGTAAACAAGGAATGGGGTTACATCCATCATGCCGCTGATTTTAGCGTTTTCCTCAGCCAGTGAATAAGCATTGTAGTATCCTTTCCTGCTCCGTTCAATGTAACTGGAAAATGGAGTAAACAGCGCTGAGGAATAGCCTTGCCGTTTCAGATACCATAGATGAATAAGCCGAGCCATGCGCCCGTTTCCATCGAAGTACGGGTGCAGATAAGCAATGTAGAAATGGATTGCAGCCGCCTTGAGCAGATCGTTCATTCCATCGTCAGAATTGATAAAGGCAGTGAGTTTACTCATGTATTCCGACAGCTTACCGTGTGGCAGACCGGTGTGTTCCAGAGCCTGACCAACAATGAAAACACTGTCGTGCCTATAAAACGCGCCAGGTCGGAGCCTGTCTTCTTCCGGGAGGAACTCCCCGATGGCTGTGTTATAAAGGTCATATATGGTTTCTTCCGTGATCTCGTTTACCGGATCGGAAATAAAGTCGAGACCTTTTTTCAACCCGTAGATGCGTTGTTCGCTCTCGTCAGCAGGCGCGTAACCGCGCAGTATTTTTCTCACGCTGTCACGTGAGAAATCTATGTTCTCTATAGTAAGGGTTGAGACAATTTCATCTTCCATAGCCTTGAGCCCGAAAGCAACATTTGCGTTCTGCGGTGTGAGGAGCAGCTTGACTGAATTCATCCGCACCTGCGCTACATTATCCATATACACGAGATTCTTCCCAGCAAAATCCGGTATGGGCACAGCCTTGTAAACGCCGCTTTTCAGGAGCTCAAGGAGCTCCTGAATATCGACGTCCGGGTATTTGTTTTTAAGCTTTTTCAAATCTGTGATACTTTTGTCGGAGAGTATCTTTGCATAAAGCGCTGCCTCCATAGCACAATCTCCTATCCGATACTTAATAGTACCATTATGTATCAGCATAATGAAGATTATACCTAATTGCAAGAAAAATAATATTGGATACAACGAAAACGTGTAGCTGCATACGCAAAAGTTTCGACTGACACTGAAGAGCAGCGTTCAATTGGAATCGGTTATGTTCTAATGGCACTTATTGTGCACTTTTTTGTTCCGAAGGATTTAACGAGCATATCGTAGGAGAGGAATTTGAAGTTTATCAGTATAGCTCTTCTTTCTTTAAAGCTGAGAAAAACGCTTCCGCGGCAGTATTTTTCTAAAGGGGTAACCAACCGGTTTTTGCAGCAAAGCCGAATGAAGCAGTATTAGCGATTGCCCTCTGCATTTCAATATGCGGCTATGAATTACTAGCTGGTTTTGGTATAATATCCCTGAATTACTGATTATTTTATTGATATGAGTGCTTTTTTCAGATAAGGATGGTGTTCACCATAGATAAATTCACACTGCTCAAGCAGTATTTTGGCCACAGCAAGTTTCGATCGGGGCAAGAGGCGCTGATTGACGCGCTGTTGTCTGGTCGGGATGTGCTGGGTGTCATGCCCACCGGGGCGGGCAAGTCTATTTGCTATCAACTGCCGGCACTGCTGCTGCCGGGGCTTACTTTGGTTATTTCGCCCCTGATTTCCCTAATGAAGGATCAGGTAACTGCGCTGTCCCAGACCGGAATTTCTTCTGCCTATATCAATTCATCCCTCACACCGGATCAATACCGTGAGGTGTTTTGCCGTACCAAAAACGGTGCCTATAAAATCATCTATGTGGCACCGGAGCGGCTGACTACCGCGGACTTCCTTCGGCTTGCCGGGGAAACGGAAATATCGCTTCTGGCAGTGGACGAGGCCCATTGTGTTTCCCAGTGGGGACAGGATTTTCGCCCCAGCTATTTGAAGATCGCGGAGTTTGTAGGTTCTCTCGCCAAGCGTCCGGTGGTTGGCGCTTTTACCGCCACCGCCACCGAGGTGGTGAAAGCCGATATTGAAAAGCTCCTTTTGCTGCAAAGCCCTCTACGTATCACCACCGGCTTTGATCGGCCTAATCTCTATTTTGATGTGATACGTCCCAAAAGTAAGGAGGCTTATTTGCGAGCCTTTCTCGCCCGAAGACCGGGTCAAAGCGGCATTGTCTACTGTGCCACCCGAAAAACGGTGGAATCGATTTGCGGCAACCTGCGGCAAAACGGCATTGCTGCCACGCGATATCATGCCGGGCTGGAGGATGCGGAGCGGAAACAAAACCAAGAGGACTTCGTCTATGACAGATCGAGGGTTATGGTTGCCACAAATGCCTTTGGTATGGGGATCGACAAATCTAATGTCAGCTTTGTGGTGCATTACAATATGCCGAAAGATATCGAGAGCTACTATCAGGAGGCAGGCCGCGCCGGACGAGACGGGGAAAAGGCCTGTTGTGTGCTGCTCTTTTCTGCCGGCGATATACAAACGGCAAAGTTTCTCATCAATAACGCTGAGGAAAACGAGGCGCTCTCCGAGGATGAGCAGGAGCTTATTCGAAAAAGAGATCTACAGCGATTGGACCAAATGGTCGCCTACTGCAAAACCACCGGCTGCCTACGCACCTATCTCCTCAATTACTTTGGAGAGGACGCCGCCGCCAATTGCGGCAATTGCGGCAACTGCATCGGAGAAATGGTGCAGCAGGACATTACCGTCGAGGCACAAAAAATACTCTCCTCTGTTGCCCGCGTAGAGAAAAAGTACACATTCGGTCTTGGCCCGACATTAATTGCCCGTATGCTGCATGGCAGCAAAGAGCAGCGGGTAATTCAGCTGGGCCTTGACAAATTGCCGACCTATGGCATCATGCATGATACTGACCGCACCCAAATCAGAGACTATATCGACTGTCTCATACGCGAGGGCTATCTGATTTTGACAAGCAATGAATACCCGGTGTTGCGCATGACCGAGCAGGCAAAGCAGGTGCTTTTCCACGGGGAAAAGGTTCTGTACACCTGGCGAAAGCAAAGTCGGGCCGAGAAGACTGTTTCTTCTCGAAAAGGATCCAAAGCCGTGCCGACGCAGGCGGACGAAGGTCTGTTTGTCACTCTGAAAGCATTGCGCACCAAGTTGGCGCAAGAGGAAAACGTACCGGCCTACATTATCTTTTCCAATGCCGCCCTTGCGGATATGGCCATCAAGCAGCCTCGAAGCATAGCGGAATTTCTGCAAGTAACCGGCGTAGGAGAGATCAAGGCTGCACGATACGGACAGGCGTTTTTAGAAGAAATCCATAATTGGATGAAGGAGTCTACGCCGAAATATGGCTCCGGCCCTTCCATATAAAAAATCAAGAGGGCTTAAAGCTTAGCCTCAGAATATCCCGGTAAAAGACCTGAATTGCTTTGATGGGGCTTGGCACCTTAACGCCCATAGCAACGGCGACCCCAAGTGCAAAAACCAATAGAAAAATGACCGAATAGATGGCAAGGTCACGCCATCGCTTGCTTTTGGCCATATCAGGCACGTCAAGCGCAGCGATACCGATAAATGCTATGATTACCAGCAGTACCTTCACACTTTCACCTCCCGGATTCTGTCAATCTTCCGCAAGGAGGCTACCAGCAGGGATACAGCCGGCAGCAGAAATGCAAAAGTCAGCGAAAAGAAGGGAGCTGCAGTCGCACCCCAGTCCATATTTTCCATTACCGATTCAAAAACAAAAAGCGAATAGAAAAACACAAGTGCTGCGGAAACAAGCGTAAGCGGAGGATAGCTTTTTTGACTTAAGGGCTGTCCTGCTCCGGATGACGTACTTGTGATATGATGGTTTGGCAGCGATTGTTTTTCCCGGCTCAGCATATGAGTAAACCCCAGCGCAAACGCATACAGCAGGATGGTTACTTTAAATAACAAAAGAACTATCAGCACCACCGCATAGATACTCTCCATACGGGTAAGGGGTTCTGCAAGGCTTATATAGCGTACGGCTTCAAATTCCGGCAGCGTCACGATCGAAACAAGAGGACCAAGCGTTATGATATCACGCAGCATAACGATCGCCATGGAAGCGGCCGAAAGGACCAGCCCTATCAAAAGGGGCTTTCCAGCTTTTTGATCCTTTTCCAGCATGGGGGTAATCATGGTGAAAGCCAAAACCTCTGCCATTGGAACTGCCGTTACAGAAACTGTACCCTGAATGTATTTCATGGGTTCCAACCGGAAAAACGGCTTCAAATACTCAAGCTGCACATCCTTAAGCACCAGAATGGTATTGATTGCCATTGATCCTACGGCAACGATAAATATAAAAGTGGACAAATAGATGAGGTTTTCAATTCCCTTACGGATTGAGTAGACACATCCAATCAGGGAGATAAGAATAACCGCTGAAATTGGAGTATCGGGTATCATGAAGTTCACTACGAAAATTCCAAGATCCCAGCTATTGAGCGCGGCGAGCGATAAAAAGAAGAATAGATATAAAACGGATACAACCTTTCCCAAAACCGGGCCAAATATGATCTCATCGATCTCAATCAGGTTCTTTCCGGGAAATTTTCGCAGCAACGCAGCGTAAATAGCCACGATTGGAAGGGAAAATATAAAGCCTGTAACGGCCATAATCCAGGAATCATTTCGGGTCATACTGATGATATAACCGGAACGCAGTATGGTAGCCTGCATAAAGCAAAACACTGAAAATATCAGATCTTTTGAAGATATGCTTCCATTTTGGGGTTTCATTGTGCACCTCCCGGGACCACCGGCCTT
>DOHN01000023.1:1613-4243 GCA_003535195.1 Ruminiclostridium sp. | reverse complement strand
ACCTGGATATCAAGTTCAATTTTCGGAAACACATGGTCCCAGTCTTCCTTCATTGTTTCCCACTCTTCCGGATAATCACGCCGGATTGCCTCGCCAAATCCAAACACATCGGCTCTTAGCGTCCTCGCCTGTTCAAGGGCGTCTTCAATGTCAGATTGGATCGCCAGCTTCATGAGTTCCTTCAACATTTTCACGTTCTCTATACGGGACATATCTTCGGTGGTCTCATTGCTTTCAATTATCCCATCCTCGTTGATTGTAAGCTTCATACGGATCGTCCCATCCTCGGTTTTTACAGGCTTTAATCTGCTCTTGGCATGGAAGAACTCCAAGGTAACCTGCCCCCACTGCGTATCTACGATCAGTTCGCCGCTTCGGGCTTTATTGGTCACCCAAAGCATGCCTCTTGTCTGTGCTTCGTCAAGCTTGCCAATCATCTTTTCCTGTTTGAAGACCGCCGTACCTTCAAGGGTTACCTCGCTTTTCCCCTCGGATTCCTGCAACTCGATAATCGGCGCCACAGGGGCTGTAGAACCGCTCAATGTAGCGATCATAAAATCGCGTAAAGTTACAATTGCTGTTTCTGAGTTAAGGTTCTGGTTTTCCATCATACCGAAAATATTAAGCGCCGGTACTTTTTCCAGTTCAACCTCCTGCTCCAATATCTCAGAAGCCTCATCTCTTGAAATCAGGATATATACATTTAAACGCGCCTCATAATCGCGTGCGAATACGTCCAGCCCTTCCGCCATGTCCAGCTTTGCCAGATCACTGCTGAAAATGATCACTTTATTATGGGAGAAATACATCCTTCGGTTTTGCATATGTGTTATTTCGCGGATGAGGGAGAGTACGCTCTTATCTGTGCGACTGATGTTGACATAGGCTTTCCCCCCGGAGCCTCCTCCTCTGAAGGAAGATCCGACCCCCATCTCCGATGCCTTAACCACTTGAGCGGTTAGTTTCACTGTATCCGGTTGATCGCCCACGTCCAGCGCGGTGCCGACCACGATGGCTAATTTGTAAAGCTCTCTTTGACTCCAGCAGGCGGTCAGGCATAAAATCATCAGCATAAAAAGTAAAAACATAGTAATGCGGCGTGCACCCTTCCAATATTTGAATGAAAAGGCTGTAAGCGGGAGAACTTTCATACAGATTGGGCTCTTTTTTCTTTTCATGGCTCTGTACTCCAATTGTCCTTGTCATTCACGGACGAATCATATAAGGGGGCGTCCCCCCGCCGTTTCAAATCCTGTGGGTTGATTTCACGGGGGCGAGTCTGCATGTCCTGGAGGGGCACACGCACAGCCGTATCTCCCAGATTGGCCCTCTGAAACGGCGCAAAGGGCGCCAGATAGTGGGAACCGAAGGATCTTAGAGAAGTGAGATGAATAAGTATCATAAATGCGCCTATGGTGATACCAAAACTCCCCATAGTAGCAGCCATGATCAGCAGAAACCATCTCAAAGATGTCATGGCGTCTGTGATAAAGGGAATTGCAAAGCTCGTTACAGCGGTGATTGCGACAACAATGACTACCGGAGCTCCTACTATCCCGGCTTGTATGGCCGCTTCTCCCATCACCAAAGCGCCCACGATATTGACTGTCTGTCCGACTGGCCGGGGCATACGGATTCCAGCTTCCCGCAGAATCTCAAAAATAATCATCATGACACTCATCTCCACCACTGCGGGGAAAGGGATGCCCTCACTGGATTGCGCCATCGTAAACAGTAAATTGGTTGGAATCAGTTCCTGGTGATAGTTGGCAAACGCTATATATAGGGCGGGGCTAAACAGGCTGATAAAAAGCGCTATCAAGCGCAGTATTCGCATCACGGTCGCATATTGGCTGCGCGCAATGTAATCCTCCGCGTTTTGAATATTCTCTACGAACAGCATTGGCACCGTCATCACAAACGGTGCTCCGTCCACGGCAATGGCAACCCGGCCTTCCAGCATCTTTCCCGCAACTGCGTCCGGCTTTTCACTGCACCAAATCGTTGGAAAGACTGAGAACGGTGCGTCAGAGATATACTGCTCCACATACCCTGTAGCAAGTATTGCGTCGGTATCAATTTTTTTCAGTCGGCGCTCGACTTCACGAATCAGATCCGGATCTGCAATTCCTTCTATATAAAGAATGTTTATCTGCGTGTGCGTACGTTTTCCAATTACGGTGGCGCGGGTTTTGAGAGCCGGATCTTTTATCTTTCGGCGTATCATTGACGTGTTTGTGCGCAGATTCTCGGTAAAACCCTCTCGTGGGCCGCGAACGGCTGTCTCACTGGCCGGTTCGGTAATAGCTCTTTTTTCCCAGCCCTTTGCCCCTATATCGAGAGCTTTGCAGAACCCCTCTGCCAAGAGCACCGCATTCCCCGACAGGCAGGCTGCTATCACTTCATTATGCGTAAAGACGGTTTTTACCTCTCCAACAGCCAGAAGCCTGTCCCGAATTTTGTCCATGCCCGAGATACCAGATGTCTCATCGCCAGGGAAGAGATGGCCGCCGTGCATGAGCGGCTTTATGATGCTGTCGCTTATCATCGAAAGGTTAACCAGCCCATCCAGAAAGATCAGCGCGGCCTTAATCTCTCCGTCTTTACCTGCCCCGAAGGAAAACTCACGG
>DOHN01000023.1:288-1460 GCA_003535195.1 Ruminiclostridium sp. | reverse complement strand
AAGGTCGGAACTATCCTCAAATGTGGCTTTGAGAGCGTCAAGATTCTTTTTGAGACTTCGAAAGAGGATGTTCGGGTTTTCCTCTATGCTCTGGCGGGCCTCATCCTTTTTTCTCTTTTGTTTATGCTGTTCCATAACCATCCCGAATAGCTTCATGATAAAATGCATTTGAATAAATCCCTCAATGTTATCAATATCTTGATTTCAAAGCTGTTACTAAAAAAATACTTATTGAGGTTCCCGAGCCCCACTAGCAATCTTCGATTGCGTTGACGGGCGGGGTTCTTATTTAAGTCTGGTACATTTTTGAAAAAATTATACCAAATTCTGTGCCATAGCAGCTAATTAGCACCGGTTTGATATTACAGGGAAGAACGGTGGCACCGCACATATATTTGGTCTTATCAGAAGCAAATTGCTCAACGGAAAAAAACAAGCTACAATAGAAGTAAATGCTTAATCAAAGAAGTACTTGAAATGGATATATCCATACCATCAGGGGAGGAATTATGATAGAACGCAACAAACGAAAAATCCGGATTGCCTTTTGGGCCGCCGCTACGCTGCTTTTCTTGCTGCTGGGTATCAGCAGGCCGCTTCTGCAGCTTTCCGAGAGCATGACATGGACCTTATTTTGGGTATTGTGTGCATTGACGCTCATAGCATGGTATCTGATTAATCAGCTATGGTATCTTGAATTTCGCAAAACGGTCGGCGCCCTTTTGCCTATACTTACCGAAGAGAAAGACCCTGACCGTTATATAGCGGAAAATGAAAAGCTTTTGGTTGGCAAAAAGGCCGAGCAGATAAAGGGAATTCTGCGAATGAATATCTGTGCCGCGTATTGTGAAAAAGGTGATTACAGCAAGGCAAAAGAGCAGCTTTTAGCCCTTCGTCCACAGAAGCTCTATGGAATACAGAGAGTTGCGTATTTGGCAGATTTAGCTTATGTATACTTCTATCTGGACCAAAAAGCTGAAGCTCTCGACGTGATGGCGCAAAATAAAAAGGGGCTTTCTGATTTTGCACAGAGCCCTCATTTAGGCGGCTTGATTGCTGTGCTGCAAATTTTCGAGCTGCTTGCCCGCGGAAACGTAGATGAAGCCAAGGAGGCTCTTGAGAAAGCAAGAGAACGTTGGCCGGATAGCCGGTGTGAGAGCGATTTCCTTGCC
>DOHN01000023.1:0-218 GCA_003535195.1 Ruminiclostridium sp. | reverse complement strand
AAGGAAGCTATTGAGGAAGCAAAAAAACGTTGGCCGGATAGCCGGTATGAGAGCGATTTTCTTGCCCTGGAACAAAAACTTCACGCAAGGGAAAGCGGGAACGCATAATCAAAGGTAATTGACGGACGGACTCATTTCAGCAGCTGATCATTCCGGAAAAAATCTTTCCAGGGGTCGCCGCCGCCGACCCTTACCAGCGCATCCGCCATATTGATACC
>DOHN01000189.1:17849-27837 GCA_003535195.1 Ruminiclostridium sp. | reverse complement strand
AAATTGTAATAATGCTTGACAAATAAAGAATAATACTATATATTAAATGAGTAATCAAGTAGAGGCAATGCTTCTCACCTTGTTCGGCAAGCGCTGGCGGGTCAATAGCGTGATCTTTAAAAGATTCGTTTTTGACGTTTATAACAGGTGAAGTGCGCTTCACCTGTTTATTTATTATATTCGGAGGTGTTTCTTATTAGTAAGGACCAGACACAGATCAATTCATTAATTCGTGATAAGGAAGTACGTTTGATTGATGCGGATGGTGCAATGATTGGCATCGTATCAGCCAGGGAGGCTCAGTTAAAAGCAAACGAAAGGGAATTAGATCTGGTGAAGATATCTCCTAGTGCAAATCCGCCTGTTTGCAAGATTATGGACTACGGGAAGTTCCTGTATGAACAGAACAAGAGGGAGAAGGAAGCAAAGAAAAAGCAAACCGTCATTGAAGTAAAGGAAGTGAGAATCTCGGCGAAAATCGAGGATCATGACTTTGGCTTCAAAATAAAGAATGCCATAAAGTTCCTTGAAGAAGGAAACAAGGTGAAAGTTTCCATTCGATTCAGGGGCAGGGAGATTGCTTATTCTGCCCTAGGCCGGGAGGTCATGCGTAAATTTGCCGATACCGTCAAGGAATTTGGTAAGATGGAAAAGTCGCCGATTATGGAAGGTAGAACAATGTCCATGGTATTAGTTCCCAACAAAAAATAATTCTAAGGAGGTTGGTAATATGCCGAAGCTCAAAACCCACAGCGGTTCAAAAAAGAGATTTAAATTGACTGCTACCGGAAAAGTAAAAAGAACTCAAGGTTATAAGAATCATATTCTGACGAAGAAATCAACCAAAAGAAAAAGAAATCTTCGTCAAGGTGTTATGGCAGATGATACAAACGCTGCTATCATCAAGAGAATGTTGCCCTACGCATAAACAAAAAAGAGAGGTGTTAAACCATGTCCCGAGTTAAAGGTGCTATGCGCACACGCGCAAGACATAAGAAGGTACTCAAGCTTGCGAAGGGCTATTTCGGAGCAAAGAGTAAGCTTTATAGAGTTGCAAATCAAGCAGTTATGAAATCCCTGAATTATGCATATAGGGATAGGAAACAAAAAAAGCGTGAATTCAGAAAGCTTTGGATCGCACGTATCAATGCTGCAGCTCGTATGAACGGATTGAGCTATAGCAAATTTATGAATGCTCTTAAGAAATCAGGCATTTCTTTAAATAGAAAAGTGCTTGCCGACATGGCTGTTAATGATGCAGCCGGCTTTAAACTGCTTGTTGAAAGGGTTAAATAATAAACATTTCAGCAAATAAGGTCCCTCACCTCGGGTGATGGGACTTTTATTCATTTGACAGCGGTGCCGCAGGAGGGCCGGGCATGGCAAAAACAAGCCTGCTCATATCTGGACAGGCTTGGAATAAAAAGGGAGGAACTTCTTAAAATTCATGGATCCCATCAGAATCACTTCGGCTTCTAATTCTATAATAAAAGAGATCCGCAGCCTCCATGATAAAAAAGGGAGACAAAAGTCCAAGGCCATTCTATTGGAAGGCACAAGGCTTGTCACGGAGGCGCTGGCATCAGAAGCAAAGATCCGGTATTTTGTTTTATCGGACAGTTTTTATGAAAAGTCTGATGGCATTTTATCAGAGTATCCCGATACGAAAGCCTTTCTGGTACCTGACGAGCTTTTTGTGAGAATAGGGGAAACCAAAACGCCCCAGGGCGTCATGTCGGCGGTGGAACTCCCCGACTATGACAGCAGTATGATATTAGGGCTGAGACGGCTTATAGTACTGGAAAATGTACAGGATCCGGGGAATCTCGGCGCCATCATCCGGACGGCCGATGCCTGCGGATTGGACGGCGTTTTGCTGTCAAGGGACAGCGCGGATCCCTATAACCCTAAAGTGATACGGTCCACCATGGGATCGATTTTCCATCTTCCGGTTATTGTTGCGCCGGATATTTACGAGGCTTTGGAAGGTCTTAAGCGTTACGGCGTAAAGGTTGCGGCCGCGGATATCCGAAACGCAGTCCCATGCTGGGAGGCTGATTTATCAGGCAATACCGCCATCGTCGTTGGAAATGAAGGGAGCGGCATCAGTGAAAGAATGCTGCAACTGGCTGACCTGGCCGTTATGATCCCGATGCCCGGCAAAGCCGAGTCGCTGAATGCTTCTGCCGCTGCATCCATATTGCTTTATGAGAGCATGAGACAAGTTTGTTTGAATAAATTATAAAAACCTTAATTAATGTACTAAAAAAGTCTGTCCAGTCGCATTATTTTCCGCATTTTGGACAAAATTTTTTTAAGTCCTTGAAAATATACGCTAAGTATAATAGAATGTTTTTTGGATTTTGTGATTAAGTTAACAAATATTTATATGTTTTTTAGGAGGTTATAAACCATGGCAGTTAAAATTGGTATTAATGGGTTTGGCAGAATCGGCCGCCTTGCTTTCAGGGCAGCTACCAAGAACCCGAATGTACAGGTAGTAGGAATCAATGACCCTTTCATCGATCTGGAATACATGAAGTATATGCTTAAGTATGATACTATCCATGGTCAGTTTGATGGTACCATTGAAATTAAAGACGGAAAGTTTGTTGTAAATGGAAATGCTATCAATGTTTATTCCTGCATGAAGCCGGAAGAGATTCCATGGAAAAATTGCGGAGCTGAATACGTTATTGAATCAACAGGTTTGTTTACTACAACTGAAAAAGCAAAGGTTCATCTTCAGGCTGGTGCAAAGAAGGTCGTTATTTCCGCTCCTTCTTCGGATGCGCCCATGTTTGTTATGGGTGTTAATCACAACACCTATAAAAAGGATATGACCATCGTATCCAACGCTTCCTGCACAACCAACTGCCTGGCTCCTCTGGCAAAGGTTATCAATGACCGTTTCGGATTGCTTGAAGGCCTTATGACAACCGTTCACTCCACCACCGCTACCCAGAAGACCGTTGACGGTCCTTCCAAGAAAGACTGGAGAGGCGGCCGTGCAGCTTCCGGCAACATCATTCCCTCTTCTACCGGCGCAGCCAAAGCTGTTGGTAAAGTTATTCCTGAATTGAACGGCAAGCTGACAGGCATGTCCTTCCGTGTTCCTACACTGGATGTTTCTGTAGTAGATTTAACCTGCCGTCTTGAGAAATCTGCCACCTATGAAGAAATCTGCGCAGCCATGAAAGAGGCTTCTGAGGGTGAGTTGAAGGGCATTCTCGGGTACACAGAAGACGATGTTGTTTCTTCTGACTTCATTTCTGATGCCCGTACTTCTATTTTTGATGCCAAAGCAGGTATCTCCCTGAATCCTAACTTTGTTAAGCTGGTTTCATGGTACGATAACGAGTGGGGTTATTCCAATAAACTCGTTGATCTCATTTGCCATATGGCTTCTGTGGATCACAAGTAAGATTTTCTGCTGAACCTAAAAGAGCGGCCTTGAATGTGCCGCTCTTTTTGATATAAAATAGACAAAATGTTTATGATTTTACGGCTATAAAGTTTTCTTTATGCAAAAATATGCAATCGGGCCTTTTACGTAAGGGACTTAATTTGTAATTTAGTGCCGGAGCAAAGTTACAGTGCGGAAGCGGAGCAGGATCGCGAAGCGACGCGAATTGAAGTAAGGCAGTTTTTAGTTGAAAAGTCTTTGATTAATGGGTAAAATAGTTAAAGAATTGTGTATATTTTTGTATGTAAAATCGAATAAATTACCTGTAGAAGGAGTTGTGTATCCTATGAGCATGAAGAATAAAATGAGTATTTCCGATATTGATGTCCGGGGCAAGCGTGTTATTGCACGTGTGGACTTTAATGTTCCTCTGGATGCTGAGGGCCATATAACAGATGATAAGAGAATAAGAGGTGCGCTACCTACCATTCGGTATATTATCGAAAACGGCGGCAAACTTATTCTGGTTTCTCATCTGGGCAGACCAAAGAACGGGCCTGAGGCAAAATTCAGCATGAAACCCGCTGCCAAGCGTTTAAGTGAACTTTTAGGCAAAGAAGTCATTCTGGCTCAGGATGTCATTGGCGAAGACGCCAGGACAAAAGCAGCCGCCCTGAAGGACGGAGAAGTTCTCATGCTCGAGAATGTCCGTTTCCACAAGGAAGAGGAAAAGAACGATCCGGCTTTTGCAAAGGAACTGGCAAGCCTTGCCGAGATCTATGTCAATGATGCTTTTGGCACAGCTCACAGAGCCCATGCATCGACTGCGGGCCTGGCTGATTATCTGCCTTCTGCATGCGGATTTCTGATAAAGAAAGAGCTTGATGTCATGGGCAAGGCTCTTGATAATCCGGAGAGGCCTTTTGTAGCCATTCTCGGCGGTGCCAAGGTCTCAGACAAAATCAGTGTTATCGAAAACCTCCTGGATAAAGTGGATACGCTGATCATTGGCGGCGGTATGGCTTATACCTTCTTTAAATCACAAGGATACGGTGTCGGTAATTCTCTGTGTGAAATGGATAAGCTGGAGCTGGCCGGCAGTTTGCTTGCTAAAGCGAAGGAGAAAGGCGTAAACCTGCTCCTGCCTGTTGATACTATGGTAGGAAAGGAATTTAAGGCCGATACCGAATCCAAGGTGGTCTCTTCTCATGCGATACCTGACGACTGGATGGGGCTTGATATCGGGCCTGAAACCATTAAATTGTTTTCAAATGCCGTCAGGAATGCCAAGACTGTTGTTTGGAACGGACCCATGGGCGTTTTCGAAATGGAAAAATTCGCGGTGGGAACAAAGAAAGTTGCAGAAGCCCTCGCTGAATCAGGCGCCATTACCATTGTAGGCGGAGGCGATTCAGCAGCGGCTGTAGAACAGCTTGGCTTTGCGGATAAGATTACCCATATTTCCACCGGCGGCGGCGCATCTCTGGAGTTCCTTGAAGGTAAGGAGCTTCCGGGTATTGCAGTGATTAATGAAAAGAAATAAAAAGAAATCTATTGAATGATCGTGAAATTTCTTCTATACCAATGATTTGAAAGGATGGAAAATAGAATGTCTAATCGCGTTATTATGGCAGCTGGCAACTGGAAAATGAATAAGACTCCTAAAGAAGCTGCAGAATTTATCAATGGCCTTAAAGGGCTTGTAGCAGGCGCAAAAGCCGAGGTTGTTGTGGGTGTGCCTTCAGTCTGCATTCCCGGGGTTGTGGAAGCTGCGAAAGGGTCCAATATTAAAGTGGCGGCTCAGAACGTGCACTGGGAGGCAAGCGGTGCCTATACCGGTGAGGTTTCCTGCGGTATGCTCAAAGACCTTGGCGTGGACTATGTTATTATAGGCCATTCCGAGCGACGTGAATATTTTGCTGAAACAAATGAAATGATTAATAAAAAGGCGAGAAGTATTTTGGATGCCGGTATGCTTCCTATTGTCTGCTGTGGTGAAACCCTTACCCAGAGAGAGCAGGGCGTTACCGCCGAGCATATCCGCTATCAGATCAAGGTGGCTCTGCTTGGCTTGACCGCCGGGGAGGTTTCCAAACTTGTTATTGCTTATGAGCCTATTTGGGCTATCGGTACAGGAAAAACAGCTACCAACGAACAGGCTGAGGAGGTTTGTGCCATCATTCGCCAGCTACTCGTTGAGCTATATGGCAAAGATGTTTCCGGGAAAACCAGAATCCTCTATGGCGGCAGTGTCAATGCCGGCAATGCAAAAGCTCTTTTTGCAATGCCCAATATTGACGGCGGCCTCGTAGGCGGAGCCAGCCTCAAGCTTGACGCGTTTGAGAAAATTGTCAAGCATGACGCTTAAGCAACATTGATGTTTCTGCCCTCCGGCTTTATTTTCCCGGAGGGCATTGTATTCATACGAGCTTTCCGAATATCAAAAAAGTTGTTACTGTAAGAAAGGTATGATTGTATAATGCTTAAAAAGAACGGTTATACACCCTGCGAAGGCCCAGTTCTGCTGATGGTTATGGATGGAGTCGGCATAACGGAAACAGCAGAGGGAAATGCAGTAAAAGATGCTTACACCCCGAATTTAGACAGGCTGATGAAGGAATGTCCAAACACCCTTTTAAAGGCTCACGGCACTGCGGTTGGATTGCCAAGCGACGACGATATGGGCAATTCGGAAGTAGGCCACAATGCCATAGGCGCCGGCCAGGTTTTTGCCCAAGGCGCCAAGCTGGTAACCGAAGCCATAGAAACCGGCGCTATGTTTCAGGGGAAGGGCTGGGGAGAAATCCGCCAGAATTGTATTTCCAAATCTTCAACGCTTCATTTTATCGGTCTGTTCAGCGATGGAAATGTGCATTCCCATATAAATCATTTAAAGGCCATGATCAGTGAGGCCAAAAAGGAAGGCATCAAAAGGGTCAGGGTTCACATTCTGTTAGATGGCCGTGATGTTGGTGAGACCTCGGCTCTGGAATATGTGGAACCCTTTGAGAGCTTTCTGGACAGCCTTCGGGATTCCGGCTTCGATGTTAAAATTGCCAGCGGCGGAGGCCGCATGTTTATTACCATGGACCGCTATGAGGCCAATTGGAGTATGGTTGAACGGGGCTGGTACACCCATGTCTTAGGGGAAGGCCGCTGCTTTAATTCGGCCCGTGAGGCTATTGAAACCCTGAGAAAAGAGACTAAGGCTATCGACCAGGACCTGCCCGCTTTTGTTATCTGCGAGAACGGAAAGCCGGTGGGGACTATTGAAGATGGGGACAGTGTTATTTTATTCAATTTCCGGGGCGACCGGGCAATTGAAATCAGCCGTGCCTTCCAGGAGGCGGACTTTACTTATTTTGACCGTAAGAGATGGCCACAGGTCGTCTATGCCGGCATGCTCCAGTATGACGGCGACCTGCATATTCCCAGCCGATATCTGGTGAATCCCCCTTCTATAAAGAATACGATGGGCGAATATCTGGCAAAAAGCGGAGTGACCCAGCTCGCCATTTCAGAAACACAGAAATTCGGTCATGTTACCTATTTCTGGAATGGAAATAATTCCGGGAAATTTGATGACATGCTCGAAACCTATATTGAGATTCCCTCGGACATTATACCCTTTGAGCAAAGACCATGGATGAAGGCTGCGGAAATCACCGACAAAATGATAGAGATGTTAAAGACGGGCAGCTATAAGTTTGCGAGGCTCAATTTTGCCAATGGCGATATGGTGGGCCATACGGGGAGCTTTGCAGCGGCAAAAATCGCCGTAGAGGCCGTTGATCTTTGCATTGGAAGAATTCTTCCGGTGATTGAGCAGCTTGGCGGTGTTTTATTGATTACCGCCGATCATGGTAATGCGGATGAAATGTATGAGCTGGATAAAAAGACCGGCAAGGCAAAGAAGGATGAATCTGGAAAATATAAGGCCAAGACCAGCCACACGCTGAACAAGGTGCCCTTTATTATTTACGACAGCGTTAACAGCGGGAAATACCGCCTCAAAAAAGACCGTTACGGCCTTGCCAATATTGCCGCGACAGTGGTTAATCTGCTGGGTTATGAGGCGCCCGGTATGTGGGAAGAATCTATGATAGAAATTCTGTAATTTGCATTGCTTTTTAAAAATGAATCATGTATTATTGAGGCAGGGATTACCATCCCTGCTTTTTCTAAAAAAAGGAAATCATTGGAGCATTTAATGCGAGTATTGGGTATCGACTACGGAGATGTCAGAATAGGTGTCGCAATAAGCGATCCATTAGGATTAACAGCGCAGATGTTGGAGACAATAAAGTGGAGAAACAACACCAAAGTTCCTGTTAAACGGATTGGAGAACTTATTGATGCCTACCATTGCGAAGCCATTATTGTGGGCATTCCGCGCAATATGGATGGAACATCGGGAGAACGGGAAAGAAAGACCAGAGAATTTATCAAGCTTTTGGAGCATGAATTTCCCGAGACTGAGATTAAATCCTGGGATGAACGGCTTACTACAGTGATGGCACAAAGAGCGATGCATGATATGGGTGTTAAAGCAAAAAATCAAAAAGGTAGAATCGATCAAATGTCGGCTGCCTTTATTCTGCAGGGATATCTGGATTTTAAACGATAGATGTTTCCTGAGGAAGATTGAAAGGAGAAAAGCAATGGATTATGAAAATGAAATCATTGAATTAACCGGTGAAGACGGAGATTCCATCAAATGTGAGTATCTTGACACTGTTCTGATGAATGACAATGAGTATGTTGTCCTGCTCCCTGTAGATGAGGGAGGCTGCGGCTGCGGATGCGGCTCATGCGAGGATGATGAATGCGAATCAGAAGTCATCATCATGAGAATTGAGAAGAACGGAGACGAGGAATATCTTGTTCCTGTCGAAGATGAAGAAGAGCTTGAAAATGCTTTTGAAGCCTTCCAGGAACAGATCGACGAAGAAGATGATGAGGACGATCTAGAATAATGCTTCGTTCATGGCTCACAAATATTTGGCGAGATTCCCGAGCTTTACTGGCGAGGGAATCTTGTTTATACAAAGAATGAGTATCAACAAAATCACCGAAGCACAAAGCCAGGTGATTTTGTTCATAAAAATACAAATATCAAGAGAAAACTTGCCGGCTGATTCATATGAAAGAAATTTTTTTATGTGGTGCGCCGAACAGCCGGTGGGACACTATACTGAAGAATTTGAGGTGAACACCGGATAATGCTGAAAAAAGCCATTAGTGTACTGGTATTGTCTGTGATTCTTGTTTTGACCTCTGCCTGCGGCAATAAAGGAATGCAGGCAGTAAATACGGAAACACCTGTGAACACTCCTTCCGAATCTCCGATAGCGGAAACACCTGAACCTGCGATGTTTAATAAAGATTTTATTGTTCCCCGGCCGACAGTCCGGCCGGTAGCCGTGATGATCGACAATCAGGGGGATAGGGTTCTTCCCCAGGGAGGCATTCAGCAAGCCCAAATTGTCTATGAAATGCTGGCGGAGTATAATATCACCCGGTTTATGTGTTTATTTTGGGATACTATGCCTGAAATGATCGGGCCGGTCAGAAGCTCAAGACATTATTTTTTAGATTATTCCATGGAACATGATGCGGTTTACACCCACTTCGGGTGGAGCGACTATGCCAAAGCCGATATCAGCAAATTGAAAATTCAGAATATCAACGGCCTGGTCAATGGAAATGCTTTCTGGGATCTGACCAAGGATAAAGGCAATTGGCAGGATTCATATACTTCAAAGGACAGAATTGAAAAAGAAATTTCGGCCCTGAAATACCGTACAGAGCCCAAAAAGCAGTTTCCTTTTACATATTTTGAGGAGCTGACTATCCCTGCGTCGGATAAGAAGGCGGAGGATATCTTTATAAAATTCGTTTCAAGCAGCAGTAATTGCGGATTCACATATAATCCGGAATCCGGGCTCTATGCCAGGACCAGGATGAAAGAATCCCATGTGGACCGGAATACAGGGGAACAGGTGCAAGCGG
Source organism: Ruminiclostridium sp. (assembly GCA_003535195.1). Taxonomy (GTDB): domain Bacteria; phylum Bacillota; class Clostridia; order DSM-8532; family DSM-8532; genus DTU059. The sequence goes on along the minus strand of DOHN01000189.1, from coordinate 18,419 downwards.
CCAACATTATTATCCTGGAAATAGCATCACCGCTTATCGAGGGTGATGCATACGGCAGGAGAAATTTAAAAAATATAGGAGAGGGCAAAGGCTTCTTCATTACCGGCGGTAAGGCGGTGCCCATCAAATGGGCTAAAAAAGCCCGGGATGCCCAGACTGCTTATACCACCGAGGAGGGTAAGCCTATCACCTTAAACCGCGGGCAAACCTGGATTGAAATTGTACCCAAGCTGGCTGACGTAGAAATTAAATGAATGTAAAAGCTCAATCAAAAAGGACTGCACATAAAATAATATGGCAGTCCTTTTTCGTACTCTTCTGTTATTAAGACAGCTCAAACATCCCGGTATAGAGCTGATAGTATTTTCCGCGCAAATCAATCAAATCATCATGATCGCCGCGCTCAATGATCTTTCCGTTTTCCAGCACCATAATGGCGTTGGAGTTGCGGACGGTGGAGAGCCTGTGTGCGATGACAAAGACCGTTCGGCCTTCCATCAGGGTGTCCATGCCCTTTTCAATCAGGGCTTCGGTTCTTGTATCAATGGAGCTGGTGGCTTCATCCAGGAT
>DOHN01000189.1:17426-17651 GCA_003535195.1 Ruminiclostridium sp. | reverse complement strand
GCGCCATCGGAGGTCAGCATAGTATTATAGCCCTGGGGCAGATGCATGATAAATGAATGGGCATTCGCGATATTTGCCGCCTTTATAACTTCCTCATCGGTGGCATCCAGCCTTCCGTAGCGAATATTATCCATGACCGTTCCGGTAAACAAATGGGTGTCCTGCAGAACCATGGAGAGCGATCTTCGGAGATCGGCTTTTTTAATTTCGTTAATATTTATACCA
>DOHN01000189.1:15676-17281 GCA_003535195.1 Ruminiclostridium sp. | reverse complement strand
AATATTTATACCATCGTATTGTATTTTCCCGTCAGGCACATCGTAAAAGCGATTGATCAAATTGGTAATAGTGGTTTTGCCTGCACCTGTCGAGCCTACAAAAGCAATTTTTTGTCCGGGCTTTGCATAAAGAGTGATATTCCTCAAAACAGTTTTGTTCTCCTCATAGCCGAAAGTGACATCTTGAAAGCGGACATCGCCTTTCACCACGGTATATGAAGGGCTTCCGTCTTTATGGGGAACCTTCCAGGCAAGAATCCCATCACCTGATTCTGTCTCTATGAGCTCTCCATTGACGTTTTTCTTTACTCTGGCCAGCACTACAGTGCCCTGGTCTTCCTCAGGTTTTTCATCCAGCACTTCAAAAATGCGCTCTGCCCCGGCAAGTGCACTTAAAATGGAATTCATCTGCTGAGAAATTTGTGTTATGGGCTGGGAAAAAGAACGGGTATATTGCAAAAAGGAAGCAATAGCGCCCAGATCAATGAGTCCTCTGATGGCCATCACACCGCCGACGGCAGCGGTGATGGCATATTGGAGATAAGACAGATTTCCCATAATGGGCATCAAGATATTGGCAAAGGTATGCGCGTTTGTCGAAGCATCGCACAGCTCGTCATTAAGCTTCTCAAAGTTGTCTATAATAGCATCTTCATGACAAAATACCTTAATGACTTTCTGCCCTTCAATCATTTCCTCTATATAACCGTTTACCTTGCCGATTTCTTTCTGCTGCTTCATAAAATACATGCCGCTTTTGCTGCCGATGGTTTTGATAATATAGAGCATGAGAATGAGCATGAGTACGACCAATATTGTCAGCACAGGGCTCAGAACCAGCATCATAACGAATACGCCGATGACCGACAGCGCTGATGAAAATAAATTGGGGATACTCTGGCTGATCATTTCACGGAGCGTATCAATATCATTGGTATATCTGCTCATCAGTTCTCCATGGGTATGGGCATCAAAGTACCCGATTGGCAGAGATTCCATATGGGTAAACAAATTGACTCTGATTTTTTTCAAGGTGCTGGTTGCTATATTCACCATCAGCTTGCTATAGGTAAAGGTAGCCAAAATACCAAATACATAGATGGTGCCCATCATGGTCAGCATGGAAATAAAGCCTGAAAAGTCCGGATTTTTCTGACCGATAAAAGGAACAATATACTGGTTTATGACCGGCTTTAAAAAATACGTGCCCGCAACTCCCGCAAAGGCGCTTATTATAATGGCTATAGCTATGATGATAAGCTTGAGCCGGTATTCAGACATATATTTTAAAATTCTGCCCAGGGTTTTACCTGCATCTTTCGGCTTCATAACAGCCTTTATCATAGGTCCTGGCATAGGCTTATGCAACTCCTTTCTGCTGTGATTCATGGACTTCTCGGTAAATAGAGCTTGCTGTCAGCAATTCTTCATGGGCACCGATGGCGCTGATTTTACCGCCGTCTAATACAATGATCTTATCGGCGTCACTTACCGAGGAAATACGCTGAGCGATGATGATCCTGGTGGTTCCGGGCAGATACTCCCTGAAGGCTTGCCGTATTTTGCTGTCGGTGGCCGTATCGACGGCACTGGTGCTGTCATCCA
>DOHN01000189.1:15312-15555 GCA_003535195.1 Ruminiclostridium sp. | reverse complement strand
GACGGCACTGGTGCTGTCATCCAGAATGAGAATCTTGGGTTTTTTGAGCAGGGCCCTCGCAATACAAAGCCGCTGTTTCTGGCCGCCCGACACATTGACGCCCCCCTGACCCAAATAGGTGTCAAACCCGTCCGGGAAGGAAAGGATAAAGTCATAAGCCTGGGCAGCCTTGCAAGCCGCAATAATTTCATCGTCGGTAGCGTTGGCATTGCCCCATTTGAGGTTTTCCTTAATGGTGCCGGA
>DOHN01000189.1:14934-15152 GCA_003535195.1 Ruminiclostridium sp. | reverse complement strand
ACAGCGTTTCTCAAGGTGGTCAGCGAATAATCCCGCACATCGTGTCCGCCTACGAGGATCCTTCCGTCCAATACATCATAAAGGCGGGGAATAAGCTGGACCAGGGTCGTTTTGGCTGAGCCCGTTCCGCCTATGATGCCAACGGTCTCACCGGATTTAATCTCAAAGGTGCAGTCATTTATGGTTAGGTTATCCTTATTCCCGCAATAGCTGAAGGA
>DOHN01000189.1:14546-14814 GCA_003535195.1 Ruminiclostridium sp. | reverse complement strand
TATTCCCGCAATAGCTGAAGGACACATGGTCGTAAATAATGGAACCGTCATCAACAGCTAGATCCGCATCTTTCCCGTGATCTTTTATATCAATTTCCTCATCGAGCACCTCGACGATCCGGGATACGGAGGCTCTGGATATCACAATTCCCACAAAGGCAAAGGAGATCATCATCAGGGAGATCAAGATCTGTGAAATATAGCTGATAAAGCTCATAAGCTCACCGGTTCCCATGGTTCCGCCAATGATCATGTTGCCGCCGAACCA
>DOHN01000189.1:9671-14405 GCA_003535195.1 Ruminiclostridium sp. | reverse complement strand
TCGCATGAGGGGCATGGCCATAACAATTAATTTTTCAGCTTTTAACTGGGCCTTGCGAACGGCCTCCGCCGCTTCCCGGAATTTTTCATTTTCGTGGTCTTCACGCACAAAGGCTTTCACTACCCGGATGCCGATGAGGTTCTCCTGGACGGAAGCATTCATACTGTCATATTTTTCAAGCAAGGTTTTAAATCTTGGGAAAGCTATGGAAGCGATAAAGCATAAAGCACCCCCTAGAATGGGTATGGCCACAAGAAAAACAATTGAAAGCTTGGCATTTATGGTGATAGCCATAAATGTTGCACTGATCAGCATGATGGGGGATCTCACCAGCATTCGAATGATCATCTGCATGGCCATTTGTGTATAGTTAATATCGGTAGTAAGCCTGGTCACAAGAGAAGCGGTACTGAACCTGTCAATATTGGCAAAAGAGAATTGCTGGATCCTGTCAAACAGCTTCTTCCTTAATCCCTTTGAAAAACCGACGCTTGCAACAGCCGCAAAACGTCCTGCCAAAGCGCCGAATATCAGGGATGCCAAGGCCATGATAACCATTAATAGGCCCATCTTGAATATATAATCTATATCGCCGTTTTTTATACCCACATCAATGATCTTTGACATGAAATACGGAATAAATATTTCAAGAATGACCTCCATGATAACCATGACAGGAGTCAGTATTGCATATTTTTTATACTCGCCCAGGCAGGGCATTAATTTTTTCAGCATTATTTGACCTCTTTTCTAGTATGTTTATGATTTCCTTTCAATTCATTCTCCAATGCCAAAATATGGCCAAATCTATAATTATCAATTTTTTCCGGTTCTTCGGAAATATTATTAATTAGTTTATCTAAAAAGGCTTTTAATTGTGCCAGCTCAGATTCATCAAAATGGGCAAACATTTTTTCATCGAATTCCCTGAATAATCTGTGGCAGGCTTCGGTTTTTTCGCGGCCTTTTGGAGTGATAGTCAATTTCTTGCTTCTCAAGTTTGTCTCATCCACCATTTTTGTCAGCATTCCGGCTTTTTGAAGCCTTTTGGTAGAGATGGCCACCGATGCGGGCGAAAGCTGCAGGGCTTTTGCAATCTCAACCTGAGAACAGTGATCATGATTGGCTATATATTTTAGGATAGGCGGCTGCCCGGGATATAATCCTATTTCCGATATAGACTTCTGCAAAAATATGCGCCTTTTTAAAAATAACAATTCAAATCGTTTCACAATATCAATATGATTCATAATCCCACACTTTCATAAGTTAATTATTAAACAGTTAACCGCCTAACAATTAGACGCATAGCAATAATTATATAACAAAACTTGCCCATGTCAATAGATTTATTTAGCCATCCTTAGTCGTAGTTTAGCGCTATGAGTGCCGTGAGTGAAATTAAAGTGTGTCAGCGAAGCGGGATTGCGGAGCCACCGAATAAAATCCCGGACGGATTTTCTTGAGGGCACATTTTAATTCACTCTACAGGCCGCCATACTGAGGGCAAAATGAAAAATTTTTCACATTACGAATAGTTCATTCATAAGGGAAAAAAGAGGGCTCCCGCTGTTTCAGAAACAGTGAGAACCCTCCACGCTGCAAACTTTTTAAACTTAACGGTTCTTAAAAATATCCATTATAATGGCGCCGGAAAACAGGACAATCCAGAATTTGAAGGAGTATAACACAAGCCATTCAATCATCTTGACCTGACCGCTGAAACGCAAGATGTCTGCCATAAATAGAACATTAAGGGCCAGGGCGATAACGAGGAAGATAAAAAACACGACAGCCCCGATACTTAACAATATTTTGCTTCCTTTATTAAGGCCAATGAATCTTTTTGCCGCAATATTCACTATCGCCCGAAGCTTGGACGTAATATTTTTTTCATCCATTGTAAAATTACCCCCCAAATATCATATAACATTACTAAATTAACATATTATTGAATTCATAGCAAATGAAAAATAATGGCATCCCTAAAAAGTATGCATAAAAACTATCCTACTGGGCAGTGGAAGAAAATATTTATTTTTTCCTCTGGACAACGGTAAAGTGGTATGGTAATATATTCGAGATAATAAATTGAAAGGAAAAGCATATGACTTATTGTATGGTAACACAATACAAAAGTATACCGCATGTTCCTGGTACCGGAAGCTGCGCGGCTCCGCTTTTCATTCAGTTTTTTAAAAAAGGAATTATTGTTTTTAGAAGGTAGTAAGACAAAGGTCTTACTATTTTTTTGTTTAAAAACAATGGTCTGCAGAGTAAAGGAAAGGTGTAGCAAAGATGAACCTGCAAGCGAAGGACGTTCTGGGGCTGGAACAGATGAGCCCCGATGAAATTAATCTTATTCTGGATACCGCGTCGGATATGAAGAAAATTGTAACCAGCAAAATGAAGAAGGTGAATTATCTTCAAGGCAAAACAGTGATTACTCTCTTTTATGAAAATAGTACAAGAACACGAGTTTCTTTTGAACTGGCCGCGAAATATATGGGCGCCCAAGCAGTCAATGTATCGGTTTCCACCAGCAGCGTAGCCAAGGGCGAAACCCTTATTGATACAGGCATCACTTTAGATTCAATGGGCACGGATATTATTGTGATCCGGCACAACCAGTCGGGAGCTCCCCATCTTCTGGCCAAAAACGTACAGGCTTCGGTTATCAATGCCGGGGATGGCATGCACGAACACCCCACCCAGGCCCTTCTGGACATGTACACTATGAAGGAGACCTTCGGCGGCATAAAGGGGTTAAAGGTGGCTGTCATTGGGGATATATACCACAGCAGGGTAGCTCGGAGCAACATTATCGGCCTTACAAAGATGGGAGCCGAGGTTCATTTATATGCGCCGTCCACGCTGATGCCGACGGGCATTGAAAGTCTCGGCGCGAAAGCTTACCCGACCATTTTGGAGGCAGTTGAGGATTGTGATGTGGTCATGGGCCTCAGAGTGCAGTTAGAGAGGCAAAAGAAGGCCCTGTTCCCATCTTCCTGCGAATATTCCCGGTTCTTCGGCATGAATGCTGAGAATATGAAGGGTGCAAAAAAAGGCGCTCTCTGGATGCACCCCGGGCCGGTAAACAGGGGAATCGAAATGACGTCAGAACTTATTGACAGTGACCGTTCCGCCATCAGCAGGCAGGTTACAAACGGCGTTGCGGTAAGAATGGCATTACTCTATTTATTATCGGGGAGGAAAGAAGCATGAGGACTTTGATCAAAAACGCCACAATTGCACATTGTGACAGGATAGAAAAGAATATGGACCTGTATATCAAAAACGGCAAATTAGAAGCAATGGGGAAAAACCTTCAAAATGAAGCGGATCGTGTTATAGACGCATCAGGTCTCTATGCGCTTCCCGGCCTGGTGGATGCCCATTGCCACCTGCGTGATCCCGGCTTTGAGTATAAAGAGGATATTGCAAGCGGGACAAGGAGTGCGGCAAGAGGAGGTTTTACATCGATTGCATGCATGCCCAATACAAATCCGGTAGCGGATAATACCACCGTGGTACGCTATATATTGGATAAGGCACAAAGAGAAGGCGTCGTTAATGTTTATCCCATCGGCGCCGTGACCAAGGGCCTGGAGGGCCGGGAGCTTTCTGAGATGGGGAGTATGAAGGAAGCGGGAATTGTGGCTGTTTCAGATGACGGAAAGCCTGTAGTCAGCTCCAGTGTAATGAAAAAGGCCCTGCTTTATGCCAGCCAGTTTAATCTCCCGGTCATATCCCATTGTGAGGATCTTGACCTTGCCGAGGGCGGAAGCATGAATGAGGGGACCACCTCTACCATCATGGGCCTCAGGGGAATTCCCTCCAGCAGCGAAGATATTATGGTAGCCAGGGAGCTTTTGCTGTCTGAGTATTTGGGGCTGCCCATTCATATTGCCCATGTTTCGACCGCTGCGTCGGTGGAGCTCATTCGACAGGCTAAGAAAAGAGGCGTCAGGGTCACAGCTGAAACTTGCCCCCACTATTTTACCCTGACCGAAAAGGCCTGCCTGGGCTACAATACAAATGCCAAAATGAACCCTCCCCTTCGAAGGCAGGAGGACCTGGAAGTAGTGGCAGAGGGCCTTAAGGACGGGACCATTGATATGATTGTCACAGACCACGCACCCCACCACAGGGACGAAAAAAATGTAGAGTTTGATTCTGCACCCAATGGAATAGTGGGCTTTGAAACCGCGCTGGCCCTTTCCTATACTTATCTGGTTGAAACCGGTGTGCTGACCTTACAGCAGCTGGTGCAAAAGCTTGCGGCCAATCCCTCCAAAATGCTTCATATCGATAAAGGAACTTTGTGCTGCGGCAAGGCTGCGGATCTCATCTTAGCAGATTTTGATTCGGAATATTCCGTCGATGTTTCAAGCTTCGTATCCAAGAGCCAAAATTCGCCCTTTGATGGCTTCCGGGTAAAGGGAAAAGTAATGGCTACCATGGTCAATGGTCAAATTGTATATGAGGACACAACGCCGGCGTAAGAACACGGCTGTTTACGAAATATCCCCAGGGAAAGGAAGGAGAACCTATGAATTTTTCAGACAGATTGGCAGAACAGATCCAACAAAAACAAAATCCCTCGCTTTTAGGCCTGGATCCTAAGCTTGAATATATACCGGACTCCATCAAAAAGAAGGCATTTGAAAAAAATACCAGTAAATATAAAGCAGCGGCACAAAGTATTGTCGAATTTAACACGAGACTGGTTGA
>DOHN01000189.1:6810-9556 GCA_003535195.1 Ruminiclostridium sp. | reverse complement strand
ATTTAACACGAGACTGGTTGACGCGGTTTATGATATAATTCCTGCTGTAAAGCCGCAGCTGGCTTATTATGAAATGTATGGTCCGGAAGGCGTTTGGGCCTTTTATGAAACGGTAAGGTATGCCGGGACCAAGGGACTTCTTGTTATTGCTGACGGCAAGCGAAATGATATTGGCTCTACTGCAGAGGCCTATGCTTCGGCGTATTTAGGCCGAACCGACATGGGCGGGCAAAAAGAAAAAGTCTTTGACGCCGATGCTCTTACTGTCAACGGATATTTGGGAATAGACGGAGTCAAGCCTTTTATTAAGGTCTGCGAAGAACATCAAAAGGGTATTTTCATATTGGTCAAGACCTCCAACCCCTCTTCGGGGCAGCTGCAGGATTTGAACCTGGCCGACGGCCGTACCATTTATGAGGCCATGGCTGACCTGGTGAGTGAGTGGGGAACAGCCTGTGTCGGAGAATGCGGCTATTCATCAGTGGGAGCGGTTGTAGGCGCGACATATCCCCGTCAGCTCCAGATTCTTAGGGAGCGTATGCCCAAAGCCTGGATACTGGTTCCCGGCTATGGCGCCCAGGGCGGAACTGCTCATGATGTTGCTTATGCCTTTGATAAAAACGGACTGGGTGCGGTGGTAAATGCCTCGCGCAGCCTGATGTGCGCTTATAAGCTGGAGGCATGGAAGGACCAATTCGCTCAGGAAGATTTTGCTGAGGCGGCAAGGGCTGAGGCCCAAAGAATGAGGCAGGATATCGCAAAAGCCATTCAACAGAAAAAATAAACCCCGGCAAAGGATCAAAACGGGGCGCGTTCCAATACAAAGAAAGGATATTACAGGGATGAAAGCAGTACTGGTTCTTGACGACGGCACCCAATTTGTTGGCGAGGCCATAGGCGCGGCAGGCACCTGTGTGGGTGAAATTGTTTTTTATACAGGCATGACGGGATATCAGGAGGTATTGACCGATACTTCCTGCAAAGGGCAGATTATCGCCATGACCTATCCTCTTATCGGTAATTATGGTGTGAATGAGGGGGATAATGAATCCGGCCGGCCCCAGGCGAAAGGGATTATTGTCAGGGAGCTTTGCCGGGAGCCAAGTAATTGGCGCTCGACAATGTCTTTGGACGATTATCTTAAAAGTCACCATATCATAGGTATTCAGGGCATCGATACCCGTGCTTTAACAAGGAAGCTGCGGGATAAGGGGACTATGAACGGCGCCATTTCAAGCGATTCGGATTTCCGGCCTGAAGAATGGCGAGAAAGAATTAAAAGCTACAGCATTATAAAGCCTGTTGACGAAGTGACCTCCCGTGAGGTTGTCCATTATGAGGGCGGGGGATATAGAGTGGCCCTCCTGGATTACGGTGTCCGGACGGATATGGTCCAAGCCCTCCAAAATCGCGGCTGTGAGATTTATATATTCCCGGCGAATGTGACGGCGGACCGGATCCTGGATGCGGATCCGGACGGCATTATGCTTTCCAACGGACCTGGAGATCCTAAGGATTGCGGTTTTCAGATCCAGGTCATAAAAGAGCTCTTAGGGAAAAAGCCCGTATTTGGCATCGGCCTGGGCCACCAGCTGGCGGCGCTGGCCAATGGAGGGGACACGGAAAAACTGAAATACGGCCATCGCGGAGGTTATCCCATAAAGGACCTGGCACAGGACAAAACCTACATCACTTCCCAGAACCACGGCTATGCGGTATTGCCCGACAAACTGGATCCAAAGAAGGCGGTTGTCAGCCATATCAATATGAATGATAATACGGTGGAGGGTATAAGATACCTGGATACACCCACCTTCACGGTGCAATTTTACCCGCAGACCTCATCGGGGGCCTTGGAAACAGCGTATCTCTTTGACGAGTTTGTCACGCTTATGGCTGAATTCAAAAACAGCAGGAGGTTATAGAATGCCAAAAAGACAGGACATTGAACGTGTATTGGTGATAGGCTCAGGGCCTATTATTATAGGACAGGCAGCGGAGTTTGACTACGCGGGAACTCAGGCTTGCCGAGCGCTGAAGGAGGAGGGCATATATACAATCCTGGTGAACAGTAATCCTGCCACCATCATGACCGATACTGAAATCGCGGATAAAGTATATATTGAGCCTCTTCATATAGAGGTTATAAAGAATATCATTCGGAAGGAAAAGCCCGACAGCATTCTTCCTACCTTAGGCGGGCAGACAGGCTTGAACCTGGCCATGGAACTGGCCGAGTCAGGCTTTTTGGACGAAGTGGGCGTAAAGCTGCTGGGCACAAGAGTTGACGCTATCCGAATGGCCGAGGACCGCCAGGCTTTCAAAGATACCATGGAGAGCATTCATGAGCCCTGTATTCCAAGCAAGGTAGTAAACACCCTGAAGGATGCGCTGGACTTTGCAGGCGAGATCGATTATCCTGTGGTGGTGCGCCCGGCCTATACNNCGCCGACACCATCCGCATGGCGGAAGACCGTGAGCTTTTTAAAGAGGCAATGGAGCGAATCAATCAGCCCTGTGCGGAAAGCGAAATTGCAGAAAATATTGAAGACTGTGTGAAAATAGTCCGAAAAATCGGGTATCCGGTTGTTGTGCGCCCGGCCTATACCCTTGGTGGAACCGGCGGCGGTATTGCCTATGATGAAGACCAATTGCGGGAGATCGGTGAAAATGGGCTGCGCTTGAGCCGTGTCCATCAGATTTTAATTGAAAAGTGTATATCGGGCTGGAAGGAAATAGAATACGA
>DOHN01000189.1:0-6629 GCA_003535195.1 Ruminiclostridium sp. | reverse complement strand
TATGGAAAATATTGACCCTGTGGGCGTCCATACCGGAGACAGTATTGTTGTGGCGCCGACCCAGACTTTGACTGATAAAGAGCATCAGATGCTGCGAAGCGCCGCGCTGAATATCATCACAACCCTTGGCATTGAAGGGGGCTGCAACTGCCAGTTTGCGCTCCACCCCACGAGCTTTGAATATGCCGTTATTGAGGTGAATCCCCGGGTGAGCCGCTCATCGGCTCTGGCTTCAAAAGCTACAGGATATCCCATCGCCAAGGTGGCAACGAAAATTGCCGTCGGTTACGGACTGGATGAGATCAAGAATGCGGTGACCGGAAAAACCTATGCATGCTTTGAGCCTACTGTGGATTATTGCGTCGTTAAAATACCCAAATGGCCCTTTGACAAATTTGTGAGGGCTCGCCGTACCCTGGGAACACAGATGAAGGCAACCGGTGAAGTAATGGCCATCGGCAATTCCTTCGAGGGAGCTCTCATGAAGGCTGTCCGTTCGCTGGAGCTGGGCATTAAAACACTGGAAACGCCTTTATGCAAGGAGTTGGATGACACCGCCCTGGTATCCAGGCTGCATAATATTGATGACAACCGGCTTCTGGTTATAGCAGAAGCCATACGCCGCGGAATTGCTCTGGAGGAGATCCATAGCATTACCATGATTGATATGTGGTTCTTGGGCAAATTTAAGAACATTGTGGCAATGGAGGAGCTTCTGAAAACGGAGACTCTTCATACCCTGACAAGAGAGACCTTATTAAAGGCTAAGAAAATGGGCTTTCTTGACGAAGTCATTGGAAAATACATCAAGGCCGGTAAAAAACAGGTCCGGGAGAAGCGCCGCCAATGGGGCATCAAGCCCAGCTATAAGATGGTTGATACCTGCGCGGCAGAGTTTGAGGCCCAGACTCCCTATTATTACTCCTCCTACGATGAGTATTCCGAATCGGTGCCTACAAAACATAAGAAGGTTATCGTCCTTGGCTCAGGCCCTATCCGTATCGGTCAGGGCATTGAATTTGACTATTGTTCGGTCCATTCGGTCTGGGGCTTGAAGGAAGAGGGCTATGAGGCTATTATTATCAATAATAACCCGGAGACGGTATCCACTGATTTTGACACCTCCGACAGGCTCTACTTTGAACCACTTACGCCCGAGGATGTGGAGGAAATCATTGAATTGGAACAGCCGGACGGTGTTATTGCACAGTTTGGCGGACAGACTGCCATTAAGCTCACCAACCCTTTAGCGGATCAGGGGGTAAAAATCTTCGGCACCGGCGCAAAAGATGTGGATGCCGCAGAGGACCGTGAAAAGTTTGATGAAATCCTGGAAGCGTTGAGTATTCCAAGACCCAAGGGCTACACCATTTTTACTTTTGAAGAAGCCCTTAACGCTGCCAACCGGCTGGGTTACCCGGTATTAGTCCGCCCTTCCTATGTCCTGGGAGGCAAGGGCATGGAGATCGCTTACAGCGACAAAGATATCGAGGAATTCATGGAAATTATCAATATGGAGGAGCAGGAGCACCCCATACTGGTTGACAAGTATATGATGGGAAAAGAGCTGGAGGTCGACGCCATCTGCGATGGAGAAAACGTCCTGATCCCAGGAATCATGGAGCATTTGGACCGTGCGGGCATTCACTCGGGCGACAGCATTTCCATGTATCCGCCCCAAAGCCTTTCCTTTAAGATCAAGAGCCAGATCATCGACTATACCGAGAAGCTGGCAAAGGCGCTGCATGTCATTGGCGTGGTCAATGTCCAGTACGTCGTGTTCAATGATCAGACCTATGTTATAGAGGTCAATCCGCGGTCCAGCCGTACCGTGCCCTATATCAGCAAGGTAACGGGAATACCCATGGTGAAAATGGCCACCCGGATCATGATGGGCAAAAAGCTCTCTGATTTCCCATACGGTACCGGCCTTTACAATCAGGGGGAGTATGTGGCTGTAAAAGTGCCGGTGTTCTCCTTTGAGAAGCTGCACAATGTCGATACCAGCTTGGGGCCTGAAATGAAATCCACCGGCGAGGTGCTGGGCATTGCCAAAAATGTCCATGAGGCAACTTTAAAGGGACTTATAGGAGCGGGCTTTAAATTCCCTGAACCGGGGGATGGGATCCTTTTTACGGTTCGGGATACCGATAAGCATGAAGTCATCGACCTGGCCGACGGCTTTGAACGCCTGGGATACAAGCTTTACGCAACCGGCAAAACGGCTTTATACTTAAACCAGCACGCCATTGCCACCAATGCCGTGAGAAAGCTTCATGAGGGCTCGCCCAACATTATAGATCTCATGGAGCAGGGCAAAATTAAGATGATCATCAATACGCCGACCAAGGGGAGAGACTCGGAGCGCGACGGTTTCCAGATCAGAAGAAAGGCCGTCGAACGTTCGATTCTGTGTCTGACCAGCCTGGACACTGCTTACGCGGTTCTGGGCTGCCTGCAGATGAATAAAAAAGTAGAGAATTTAGACATTGTGAACTTAGATGTGTTTAAAAAATAACAGTAAAGTGGTGAATGGCATATGGATAACAAAATTATCGTTACTTACGGAATTGATGCAAGAAAGATGACAAAAGAGGTTTTGGAGAGCGCAAAACTGGCGGACATGATTCCAAAGGACGCCCGTATTGGCATCAAGCCGAATCTGGTTGTGGCAAAACCGGCATCAACAGGCGCCACTACGTCGCCGGTCATGGTGGAAGCGCTCATTGAATACTTGCAGGAGCACGGCTTCAAAAATATTCTCATTTTGGAGGGCTCATGGGTTGGAGACAGCACCAAACGGGCTTTCCGTGTCTGCGGTTACGAAGATGTTTCAAGGAAATACGGCGTTCCCCTGTTTGATACCAAATCCGACACCTATACCGTAAAATCCTGCAGCGGCATCAACATGGAGATCAGCGATAAAGCGCTGGAAATGGACTTCCTCATCAATATGCCCGTTTTAAAGGGCCATTGCCAGACCATGGTCACAGGCGCCCTGAAAAATCTAAAGGGCTGCCTTTCGGACAGTGAAAAGCGCCATTTCCACACCTTGGGACTCCATAAGCCCATCGCGTGCCTGAGCAAGATTTTGCCGCAGCATTTTATTCTGGTTGACGGGCTTTGCGGTGATCTGGACTTTGAGGAGGGGGGTAACCCTGTCCAGATGGACAGGATTTTCTGCGGCACCGATCCAGTTTTGATAGACTCCTATATTGCGTCCAGCATGGGATATGCCCCTACAGACATTGATTATATAAAGCTCGCTGCCAATCTGGGTGTGGGAAGCCTGGATGTGGACCATGCGGAGATTGTTGTATTGAATAAGGATACGACAACGGCACGCCCCACATCCTCCAGAAAGGTTCAAAATCTGGCCCGCTATACGGCACCCAAGGATGCCTGCTCAGCCTGCTATGCAAACCTGATCCAGGCTTTGGCCCGGCTCGATGATAAACGGCTGCTGGATAAGTTCAGGAACAGCCCTGTTTTAATTGGGCAGGGGTATAAGGATCAAAAATGTGGCGGTATTGGCGTCGGGAACTGTACAAAGGGAGCGGACCATTCCATCGGCGGATGCCCGCCCGCCACTCCGGCCATTCTTTCTTTTTTAGAGCAGCATGCGGCAGATATGGGAAGAAAGAGATAATCAATAAAACAAAGAGTTATAAAGAGCTACGGGATCATTTCCGATAGCTCTTTTTATAGCCATATTATTTGTGTATCTTACAGAAAAAATCTTTTGAGAAGCCGGCCTCCGGCTATTGCGCCCCAAAAAAGGAAGAGTGCGAACACCCAGCCGGAAACCGAAAGAGAAGAGATTCCGCTGAACAAAGCGCCGATATTGCATCCAAAGGCGATCCGTGCACCATAACCCATTAAGAGACCGCCCAAGATGGCCGTTACAACCTGCTTTTTACTTTTGATCTTCCTGATTTTAAACTGCGAAGCAAGCAAAGTGGCCAACAATGCCCCCAAAATAATGCCTAGATTGAGAAATGAGCCGGGATCGTTAAAAAACCCCGCTTCAAATGAGGATTGGATTTCCGGGCGGTTAAAATAATACCATTGTTCCGGGCTGCCGCCTATTTTCTGAAAAATCCATGCCCCCCAGTTGGCCAAAGTGGCTGTAATACCCCAGGGATTGCCCGTTGACGCCAGCATCACGATTTGAAACAAGGACAGAAGTACAGCTCCTGTTATATATGGCCAGGCATTCTTGATCCATTTTTTAAAAAACTTGTTTTTATTGAGTTCCAAAATAATAAACCTCCGTTGCAGCTCCAAGCTTTATGGAATTTATATCAGTCGTTGCCGCCGAGCTTTATTTTCTCCCACTTATCAGCGGCTATATATAAGAGGGCAATAATAAGCAGCTGGATAAAGATTGCGCCGAACCAGCCGAAAATATCAGGCATAAAGATGCTTTTTCCTTTCATGATGAAATTCCGGTTCCACCAATCCCAATCATGAGCTCCCCACAATGATCCTATAATAAAGAACAGGAGGGATATGATCTGCATCTGGCAGCCTTCGCCCACTCTCATTAATGTTCCGGAAGCACAGCCCCCGGAAATGACCATGCCTATTCCGAAGAGAAATGCTCCCGCTGCGGTGGTAAAGCTCACGGGAACAATATAGCTTTGCCCCGGTATAGGCTGGCCGCTAATGAAAGCACCGTATTTGATGGCTGTGAACCCGATGGAAGTGATTGCCACAGCAATGAGCAGAGCCCGTGTAAGTGAGGTGCTTCCGGTGAGGTATGGGTCTCTTATGGCTGCTGAAAAGCAAAACCTGGATTTTTCCAGAATAAATCCCAGACAATTGCCGATAAGCCAGTAAAGTCCGAGCTTTGAGGAAACATCTGATAAGTGGATGCCTATTAAAAAGATCAGGATAAAAAGGCCTATCCCGAAAGGCAGCTGATTTTTTTTTGCTTTTTTAACGCTTTTGGATTGGGTGAGCGATACACCGGGAGTAATATCGGATCTTTCATCGAGCATTTATGTAACACCTCTTTGCGGCTTAACAAATATTGAAGGAGTTTAATTTACAAAAGTTCCATATTGGGCAGAGCCAACGGATATAAGGGTTTCTTATATCAAATATTGTGGTATAATAAATTATAATATCTGTGAATTTAACTCTATCATACCAGAAATATAACTGTCGGTATACTGGGAGGCCATATGCAAATTGAATATTTGAAAATTTTTACCGAAATAGCATCAGCAAAGAGCATATCCAAGGTTGCTAACAGCTCTCATATCACACAGCCGGCTTTAAGCCAGCAAATTCAAAAGCTGGAGGAGTCGCTGGGACATAAGCTTCTGGAAAGAAGCAACAGGGGAGTGGAGCTTACCGATGCAGGAAAAATCGTAGAAAAGTATGCGAAAATTATTGTAAAGGCCTTTGAAGATATTTTAGAAGATCTGGAGAACTTAAGCGATTATAGTACCGTCAAAATCTTTGCTTCCCCCAGTATGGCAACATATGCGCTGCCTTGCACCATGTATCTCATCAAAGAACAGTTCCCCAATTATACGCTGAACCTTACTTCTGAATTTTCAGCTGCCATTGAGCAGAACGTGGCAGGCGATATCTGTCAGGTTGGCTTTATACATGGCAAACCTGCCGACCCTTCGCTAATGTTTTCAAAAGTGGGTACCGACAGACTTGTGGCAGTGGCGGCACAGGATTTTGCCATTCCGGGCGTTATAACCTTAAAGGATCTGGTCAAGCATCCGTTAATCATGCTGACCGATAGGTTTGAGGAAAGAAAATATCTCAACAATTATTTGGCTCAGAAGGGCATCAGTCCGGATAAATGCAATATCGTCATGAACCTGGATTCCATAGAATCGGTAAAGGCAACTATTTTGAAGGGCTATGGCCTGTCTTTTATTCCGTACATATCCATAAAAAAGGAGTTATATACCAAGGAGCTAAAGGAAATCAATGTGACGGATTTCAATCTGAATTATGATATCTATATCATCTACAAAAAAGAGATGGATAGCTCCAAGAGCTCAAAAGCCCTGGTCCAGTATATTAAAAAAGTTGGTGAAAAGAGCTTTTGCTAGACCACGGTAATAATGATCTCCCAGACTCCGTTCATGACTTCCTCGGGCTGCACCGAGAAGCCCCGCTTGTCAAAATGGCTGATGATGGATTGGGCAACGCAGTTATGATCCGTTATTACCTTGACAGAATCATGTTTGGAAAGACTTTTTAAAGCCTTCTTTGTTTTCAGTACAGGTATGGGGCACATTTCACCCAGGCAGTCGATTGTGATCATATGTCATTTTTCCAATCGTTAAAATTTATACAAACTTATTATAGCATTTATTATATATGAATTTTCTCAAATACTGAATAGGGGAGCAAAAGTTTTTCAATTGACAAACTGCTCACATCCCCTTATAATTAGCCTTGTCATTAATTCCTGCGGGCGTGGCGGAATTGGCAGACGTGCAAGATTTAGGATCTTGTGCCGCATGGCGTGCAGGTTCAAGTCCTGTCGCCCGCACCAGAAGATTAGGTCAAAATAGATGCATGGCTGAAAAAGCCAGTGTTTATGCGGCCTGACGAGGGTTTTGAATGAGGAATTCAGAACCCTCGTTTTTCAT
>DOHN01000030.1:13101-16808 GCA_003535195.1 Ruminiclostridium sp. | reverse complement strand
TATTTTGAGACAGCCCCTTTTTGCGCTTCAAGGGAATACACAATAGTGGGGGACTTCTCATAAAATATAATGTCGAGCAAGTTGTGAGGGGGAGGAACTTTAAATGTACAGGAGAAAGTATGCTGTCATTGGTGGGGATATGCGCAATGTTTATCTGGCAGAGCTTTTAAAAAAAGATTACCAGTATGTTGAAATATATGGATTTGATAAGAGCGGCAAACCTTGGGCCATCAAAAACTCACCGCTTGATTTCGTATTGGACGGCGCACGGATTATTGTGGGAGGAATTCCCCTTTTATCGGAGAACAATTACCTGTCGATGCCTCTGTCAAGGGAGAAGCTTCCTTTGGGCGAGGTATTGGAAAAAGTACCCCAAAACACGCTTTTTATCGCAGGAAAAATACCTGATTATGTGATAGAAAAATTAGCTGAGAAACAGGTCAAATGCATTGACATCGTGGACAGGGAAGAACTGGCTGTTTTAAATGCCGTTCCGACAGCCGAAGGAGCTATACATATACTGCTGAAGGAGCTACCAATGACACTTATGGGCAGCCGTATCCTGATTGTGGGCTATGGAAGGGTCGGCAAAATCCTTTCCAAAATGCTGCAGGGGTTTGGCGTCGAGGTTTGGGCCGCGGCCAGAAAGTATTCTGACATTGCCTGGATTGAGGCGCAGGGATTTAAGCCCGTTCCTATTCATCAACTGGCCCGCTATGTTTCCGATATGGATGCTATTGTAAATACCGTACCTGCACTGGTCATTACAAAAGAGATCCTTGAAAAAGCACGGAATGACTGCTTCTTATTGGATTTAGCCTCAATTCCCGGCGGAATAGATTTTAAAGCTGCGGAGAACTTTGGCTTTAAAGTAAAATGGGAGCTGGGACTGCCCGGTAAAGTTGCTCCCCTGACGGCCGGCGATATTATTCGCCGCACGATTTATAACATTATTGAGGAAGAAGGGGGTAGGTATTAATGGATATTAACGGCAGAAAAATTGGCTTTGCCATAACAGGTTCCTTCTGCACCATTCAGGATGTCATCATCGAAATGGAGCGTTTGGCTTTTCTGGGCGCTGATGTAACTCCTATTCTGTCTGGTAATGTTGCTTCTATCAATTCACGCTTTGGCAGGAGCGAAGACATCCGAAGAAGAGTGGAATTAATAACAGGAAAACCGGCGATTGAGACCATTGCGGAAGCAGAACCCATAGGGCCCAAGAATTTATTTGATATACTGATCATTGCGCCTTGCACTGGAAATACTCTTGGTAAAATTGCAAACGGTATTACCGATACGCCTGTAACAATGGCTTCCAAGGCCCACCTCCGGAATGGCAAACCGGTGGTTATAGCAATTTCCACCAACGACGGTTTAGCGGCCAGTGCCAGGAATATTGGAACCTTACTCAATTCAAAGAATTTTTATTTCGTACCTTTCGGACAGGATGACCCTGAAAAGAAACCCACATCTTTAGTTGCACGTTTCGGACTCATTGTTCCCGCTCTTGAGCTTGCATTGGACGGAAAGCAGATAGAACCCATTTTAGTATGATTCAGCTAATATACCAGAAACCTGCAGGCTCCTGCAGGTTTTTTATTACGAAGCAACAAGGTTCCCGGATCCGGGTCCAAGATTTTTATAGATAATGAGATATGTCCGAAAATCTGCAGACATGATACAATAGAAAAACTATGAAGTTAAAAGGATGTACAATGAAAGTTTTAGATTTTAAAGACAAGAGATTTTGGAGCTTGATTCTTCACTGCGGATTGCCTATTGCTCTTCAGAATCTTATTTTAAATAGTGTGACACTGGTTGACAATGTTTTGATCGGAGGCCTTGGAGACGTTAATATTGCTGCTGTGGGCATAGCTAATAAGATGACCTTTATTTTTTCTGTTTTTCTTTTTGGTGTCAACAGCGGTGTGAATATTTTCAGTGCACAGTTTTGGGGAAAGAAGGATTTACAGGGAGTTCGAAAGGTATTGGGTCTGAGCCTTTTATTAAGCCTCGCCATTTCACTTCCCTTCACAATTTTTGGAGGCTTTTTCCCCCAGTTCTTTATAGATATTTTTTCCGATGACCCTGAAGTCATCCACCAAGGTGCGGTATACTTACGCATCCTGGCATTTAGCTATCCTATATTGGCAGTTACAATGGCATACAGCATTCAATCCAGAGGGGTCGGAAGAACGAGGGTTCCCTTGCTTTCCAGTATCGCTGCCCTTGCTTCCAATGCATTGCTTGATTATGCGCTCATTTATGGCAGGTTTGGTCTGCCCAGATTAGAAATAGCCGGAGCAGCCATTGCCACCGTCATTGCCATAATCCTTGAATGCCTTGTCCTTCTGGGCATCATCTACCTGAACAAATTTGAACTGGCGGCAAAGCCCAGTGATTTCAGAGGCTATACAAAGGATTTTATGATGCGCTTTATCGGCCCTGTAACGCCTGTCATCTTTAATGAGGTTCTCTGGTCCATTGGCGTTACAGGCTATACTTATTTTTACGGCGCTATGGGCACTGAAGCCGTAGCTACTGTCCAGATTCTGGATGTTATAAACAGTATATTTATTTCATTATTCCAGGGACTCGGCAACGCGACCGGTTCCATTACGGGCAATCTTATAGGTTCGGGGGAAGATGAAACCGCCAGGGTTTACGCCAATAGAACTGTCATTACGGCCGGTGCACTGGGTATTCTCACGGGAGGCTTGCTCCTCCTGACGACGCCCTTCTTTCTGGGCTTTTTTGACATAAGTGATGCTACTGCCGCCATCTGCAGAAAAACCATGTTTGTTTATGCCGCATATATGATCCCAAAAGCTATTAATAATACCATCATCGTCGGCATATGCCGGGGCGGGGGCGATACTGTTTTTGCCGCTATTATAGACGTCTGCGCGCCCTGGCTTGTTGGCCTTCCCATGGCCTATCTGGGCGTGAAGGTCTTTGCGCTTCCCGTATATTTTGTTATGGCCATGATCAATCTTGAAGAGCTGTTTAAAGTGATTCTGGGTTTAATCAGAATCAAGTCAGGAAAATGGCTCAATAATCTGGTCAGGGATTTTAGAATGGATCATGAAGGGGACTCTTTAACAAATATGTCCTAAAAACCGGCTTTAAAAACAGATTGCGGAACTCAACGGAACTCAATTTATGGTTGCAAAAGACCGCCATGCAGTATTATAATGAAAAAGTAAATAATTTGGAGGACTATTATGGATACCCGGCTTACAGCGAGTCTATATTTGAATCAGCTTCCCATAATACTGTCTGCGATCACATATGATTAGCAGGTCTAAAGTGGTTCTGCGTCAAAATAGATGGTAAAATTTGTAAGCTATTGAGCGATAACGGATGACTCAGGCAGCTTGCCTGGGTTTTTTTCAAATATATTTGCTGCAAGACCGGCAGTTTTTGCTTTTACAAGGGTCTTCGGCTGATGGGCTTGAGTAGTTTACTCAAGCTTTTTTTGTGAACAGAATGAGCCTTTGGAAAGCAAAGCTTTCCGGGTGTCTCAATATGAAAGGGTCCGAAGAAATGAGTAAAATATATAATAATATAAAAAAGAATTACTTCTTTCAATTTATCCGCGGTACATCTCTGTCCGAGGCTATTTGGGTACTGTTTTTGGCTAGCCGGGGCATGAGCCTTATTGAAATAGGGCTTATGGAATCTATTTTTCATACCACCGGTAT
>DOHN01000030.1:9947-12989 GCA_003535195.1 Ruminiclostridium sp. | reverse complement strand
TATTTTTCATACCACCGGTATGCTGATGGAAATACCCACAGGCTTTATTGCCGACCAGTATGGGCGCAGGATATCCAGGGTCATAGGACGGCTGTTTGCATTTATAAGCTGCGTGGTCATGATCGCTTCCCGTGACTTTTGGGGATTTGCAATTGGTTTTATCCTTAACTCTTTATCCTACAGCCTGGAATCGGGAGCGGGGGACGCTCTTGTCTATGACAGCCTGGTTCAGTGTGGTAGGGAGGATGAATACATGAAGGTTCGGGGCAGGGAGGAAATATGCTTTCAATCTGCCCACATTATTTCTCTTGTTGCCGGGGGAGCGGTCGCAACCTTCAGCTTTGAATTGGCCTACGCCATAACCGCCTTGATTCATCTCACGGCACTTGGAATTTCCATGAGTATGGAAGAGCCGGTTATATCTGAAAAGCAAAAAGCCGACTCCATTTTTCAGCATATGAACGAGTCGCTGAAAGCGGTTTGGGCCAACCGAAATGTCCTTCCCTACATATTCCATCTGGAGATTTTTTCGGTGTGCTTTATGACCCTCTACTTTTACTTTCAGAATTTTATGAAATCAAAGGGATATTTGGAATACCAGATAGGGATTTTGCTGGCTGCCACATCGGTAATGGGGGCGCTGATGTCCTTGGTTTCCTACAGAATTGAAAAATGGATAGGGAAGAGAAAGGTAATCCTTTTGACCGGTCTATTGCCGGGTCTGATGTTCCTTATCCTGGCCTTGACCTCCGCTGAACCTGTGCTGATGATGCTGCTTTCCGCCCTTGAAGGTTTCATGTTTGTTATTTTCGGGGATTATATTAATAAGCTCATACCGTCGGAGTACAGGGCTACAATCCTTTCCTTCGAGGCCATGATTTACAGTGTCGCGATGATTGCGTTTTTTCCGATCATCGGCGCTGTTTCTGAAAACTACAGTTTTAAAACAGCCTTTAGCATCATTGCGGGGGTATCTCTCGCAACAGGCTGCCTGACAGCGGCCGTCCTATTAAAAAAGGACAAGGAGCAAATATGATTTATAAAAATATAGTTGAAGCACGTTTTTTGAGCCGCCCCAACCGGTTTATTGCCCATTGCGAAACAGGGGGCAAGGAAGTGGCGGCTCATGTCCGAAACACGGGACGCTGCCGGGAGCTGCTGGTACCCGGAGCGACTGTTTATTTGGAGACTTCGGACAATAAAAACAGAAAAACAGGGTATTCGCTGATTACTGTAAAAAAGGGCAGAAGACTTGTCAATATGGACAGCACGGCTCCCAACAAGGTCATGAAGGAGGCCCTGGAAAAGAGCGGCTTTTCTCTGCCGGGGCTTGGAGCCCTCACTTTCATCAAACCGGAAACCCGGTTTGATGAATCCCGTTTTGATTTATATCTTGAGGCCGGAGAACAAAAGTCCTTTTTAGAGGTAAAAGGAGTGACATTGGAGGAAAAGGGAGTTGCCCTTTTCCCTGATGCCCCCACAGAACGGGGCGTCAGGCATATGGAAGAACTAATCAAAGCAAAAGCTGAAGGCTTCGGAGCTTATCTTGTTTTTATTGTGCAGATGAAAGGCGTGAACTTTTTTTCACCCCACACCATGATGCACCCGGATTTTAGCAGCACTCTTCGAACGGCTTATGAAAGGGGTGTTCGTATACTGTGCTTTGATTGCCGGGTGACTAAAAATTCCCTGACCCTTGCGGATCCTGTTCCGGTAAAATTACCGGGAATTGATGGTTTTATCAGTTTATAGACGGTTCCAATGAAATGTTTCACGGAAGCTTGGACAGGAGCCATATTCTTAGAAATATATTGAAAATTCCATACTAATATAGTAATATTTATTAAATTGGAAGAGCCGGAGCCGTTTTAGCTTTTGTCCCAAAAAGCAGAAGCTTGCAGCCATACGGTACCGCAGGACGACTATCATTGAAGGCAGGTACACAAATGAATGAAGATCACTTTATAAGCAATAGCAGCGCCGCTTCGGGCGATGAAAAGAATGGCCTGCTGGTTCAGGAAAGAAGAAATCGAATTCTTGAAAAGCTTGCTAATGAACGCATGGTTAAGGCCGCTGAACTTGTCGGCGAATTCAATGTCTCCATGGAAACCATAAGAAGGGATCTTGAATATTTAGGCCAGCTCGGTTATCTGGAGCGCGTATACGGCGGTGCGGTCTGCAAAGGTTTTTACGGGCTTGAACCGGATTATTCTCACAGGGAGATAAAAAACCTTTTTGAAAAACAGGCCATTGCGGCAAAAACGGCGGAGCTCATCGAAAATGGGGACACCCTGTTCATTGATGTGGGGACCACCATGCTTGAGCTGGCAAAATGCCTGACCAGAAAAAGTGATTTAACCGTGATCACCAATTCAACTCAAATTGCCCTGACGCTGGTGGGGAATCCTTCGAACCGCATCATACTCCTTGGCGGAGAGCTCCGGTCCGGTGAATTATCTGTTTCGGGCTTTCTCTGTGAATATGGACTCCAGCGCTTTAACGCAAACAAAGCCATTCTGGGTGTGGGCGGGCTGACCATTGACGGCGGTATTTCCGATTACCACATTAATGAAGCAGTCAGCCGAAGACTTATGATAGAGCGGGCCGATAAAGTTATTGCGGCCACGGATTTCAGCAAATTCGGCGTGAAGGCGCTCAATTCGGTCTGTCCTTTAAAGAAAATCCATGTGCTGGTTACCGATTGGTCTGTGCCCGATAAAACCTTGAGGGAATACCGTGATGCCGGGCTTAAAATAATTGTTGCTCCCGAATCTGCTTCCCGTTAGAATAGTTAAATTATTGTTTTCCCGGACACCTCTTTTTGAAGTACAGCTCCAAATATTAGTAAATCTGATGTTTGACAGCACAAAAAAAGGAGGTGTCTTTTTGATCTGGAAAATTTTTTGGGGTATTGTTTAAGAAATAGAAAAAGGCAATACACAGTGAAGATTTTACAAATTATATGGCATCTATCCAGAGCTTGGCTTATATAATATAGCAGTGGATCCCACAAGACCACAACATATTATTCGTGCATTGTTG
>DOHN01000030.1:3620-9802 GCA_003535195.1 Ruminiclostridium sp. | reverse complement strand
ATTATTCGTGCATTGTTGACAAGTTTGTGTGGGTTGTGTATAATTAATACATTGAAATCCCCTATAAAACCCACAAAAATTATATGGTTCCTTTCTTTCTTGTTTTATTGGCTTTTGTCCCGCCAAAGACGGGGTAAAGTATATTTTTTACAAGGAGGGTTCTATATGTCATTCAGCGAAATTCTCATGTTTGTCATTGCAGTTTGTGCGATCCTCGGGGGTATTGACAAAATTATCGGCAACAAATTTGGCCTCGGTGAGAAATTTGACGAAGGCTTCAACGCCATGGGTCCTTTGGCGCTGGGTATGGTGGGTATCGTCTGCCTGGCCCCTGTCATCGCAAAGGTGCTGGGAGGAATTGTTACACCGGCTCTTTCAGCAATTGGCGCCGACCCGGCACTTTTCGGCTCTATTCTTCCAAACGATACCGGAGGGTATCCCCTGGCCATGGCCCTGGCGGTTAATCCGCAAGCCGGCGAGTATTCCGGACTCATTGTG
This sequence comes from Ruminiclostridium sp., assembly GCA_003535195.1. Lineage (GTDB taxonomy): Bacteria > Bacillota > Clostridia > DSM-8532 > DSM-8532 > DTU059. Next base: position 9,304 of record DOHN01000030.1, on the reverse strand, counting down.
GCAGCAATGTTTGGCTGCACCCTGACTTTCTCCATTCCGGTTGGCTTGAGCCTCATTGAAAAAAGAGATCAGCCCTATTTCGCTAAAGGTCTCTTAATTGGTTTCATAACGATTCCCATCGGCTGCGTGATAGGTGGACTTATCGCCGGCTATAATATGGGAATGGTCATTATGAACACCATCCCTATCGCCGTTCTTTCCATACTGTTAGCAATCGGACTGAAGTACATACCCAGCAAGCTGATGAAAGGCTGCATCATTTTCGGGAAAATTATTGTTATCATTGTTACCATTGGTATCGCTTGCGCTGCATTCGAATTCATTACAGGCATCGTCATTATACCCGGTATGGATCCAATTGAAGATGCCATGGGAATTATCGGAATTATAGGTGTTACATTACTCGGCACATTCCCATTATTACATATCCTTACAAAAGTTCTAAATAAACCGCTGAATGCGCTTGGTCAAAAAATCGGCCTGGATTCCACATCTGCTGCGGGTTTGGTATTTACCCTCGCAAACTCTATTCCAGTTTACGGTATGATGAAGAAAATGTCCCCCAAAGGCAAAATTATTAATACCGCATGGCTTGTACCCGCTACTGCCGCATTGGGTGACCATCTTGGCTTCACGGCAGGAGTCATGCCTTCAGCCATTGCCCCTATGGTTATATCCAAACTTGTCGCAGGCGTGCTGGCTGTTCTGCTGACATTGCTCATCTGCAAGAACACCGATGTTGAGGATAAGATGAGTGCGGAAATCGCAGCAAAAGAAGGCAATGCCGGAGAAGAACCGGCAGTGGCCTAAGGCAAATAACCGAAAACAATTTTGAATTAGTAAGGAGGAGCGATTATGGCAAAATATTATCTTGGTCTGGATCAGGGCACGACAGGAACCACAGCTTTATTGCTGGATGAAAACTGGAATATCGCGGCTAAAGGTTATAAAGAGCATACACAATATTATCCCCAGTCGGGCTGGGTGGAACATGACCCCATGGAAATATGGACTTCCATACTGGCCTCCATTGATATGGCGGTGAAAGAGGCAGGTATTGACTTTCACCAAATTGCGACCATTGGTTTAGACAATCAGGGCGAAACCGTGATGCTCTGGGACAAGAATAGCGGAAAGCCTGTCTATAATGCCATTGTTTGGCAGGACCGGCGGACTGCCCGTTATGCTGATAAGGTCGCCGAACAGTATGGTACCATGATTCGCGAGAAGACAGGGCTGGTCATTGATGCATATTTCAGCGCTACCAAGATAAAGTGGATTATTGATAATGTTGAAGGCGTTTCAGACAAGATCAAAAATGGCGATATACTGGCGGGTACCCTTGATACATGGATGATCTGGAAGTTTACCCATGGCAAGGTGCATGTCACAGATCAGTCCACTGCTTCCCGCACAATGCTTCTGAATATACATACCGGTCAATGGGATGATGAAATTCTGGATGTACTGGGTATACCAAAGAGCATACTCCCGGAAATTTGCGACAGCTCCATGATCTATGGCTATACCGATCCGCTTGATTTCTTCGGCATCTCCATACCTATAGCCGGTTCCGTCGTGGATCAGCAGGCTGCGCTCTTCGGCCAGGCATGCTATACGCCCGGCTCTGTCAAGACGACTTACGGTACGGGCTGTTTTATGCTGATGAATACAGGGGACAAACCTGTTTATTCCGAGAACGGCCTTCTTACTACCGTCGGCTGGGGCCTCAACAAAAAAATGACCTTTGCACTGGATGGCGGCGTCTATATTGCAGGCGCTGCAGTACAATGGCTGCGTGATAAACTGATGATTGTTGAAAAAGCTTCCCAAACAGAGGAAATGGCCGTAAAGGCAGGAAATACCGGCGGCATGTATTTTGTACCTGCATTTGCAGGGCTTGCAGCCCCTCACTGGGATCAGTATGCCCGCGGAACCATTGTGGGCATTACCGGCAGTACAACCCGTGAACAGCTGGTGCGGGCCACATTGGAGTCGGTGGCGTACCAGGTGAATGATAATCTTCAGGTCATGAATAAGGATTCCGGCATTCCCATTGAGGTTATGCGTGTGGATGGCGGTATGGTTGCAAACCGGTTCCTTATGCAGTTCCAGGCCGACATCATGGGCATTCCCGTAGACGTTCCGGTCATCACAGAGACGACTGCATTGGGCGCCGCATATCTTGCCGCCCTGGGCATAGGGGATTTTTCCAGTCTCGATGATCTGACTTCCAAGTGGAAGCTGGCGGAGCGCTTTGAGCCGAAAATGAGTGCAGACGAGCGTGAGACTTTGCTTCACAATTGGCACAGAGCGGTGGAACGTTCTAAAAAGTGGGAAGAAAACTAGGCTTTGATCGGGACACTGCAGAGCGGCGCTCCACGATCATACGAAAGGGGAAATGATTATGTTGAAAACGGATGTGCTGATCATCGGAGCAGGGGCTTCCGGCTGCGCAATTGCACGGGAACTCAGTAAATATCAGCTTGATGTGATGGTGGCAGACAAGAATGAAGATGTAGGAGGAGACGCATCCAAGTCCAACAGCGCCATCATCCATACAGGATACGACGCAAGCCCGGGAACCCTTGAATCTCAGTTGGTCGTTGCTGCAAACCCTATGTATGACAAGTTGAGTGAAGATCTGGAGATTCCATTCGAGCGGGTCGGGGCAATTCTTCCTGCTATCACTGATGAGCAGTTTGAGAAATTGCCCTCCATCAAGGAAAAGGCCTTCAAAAACCGCGTTTATGATGTTGAGTATAAAACCGCTGAGCAGCTCCTGAAGATGGAACCAAATCTTAATCCTGAGGTTAAGGGCGGATTGTACATACCAAGGGAGAGCATCATCGATCCTTTTCTGCTGGTGGTGGCGCTGGCTGAGAATGCACAGGAAAACGGGGTTTCCTTCCTCCTGTCCACCAAGGTCACAGGATTAAAGATCGAGGGTGACCGTATTGCCGGAGCGGAAACGACAGCGGGTCCCATTGAGGCAAAGTATGTTATCAACGCAGCGGGGCTCTATTGTGACGAAATAGCGCACATGGCGGGAAAGGACGACTATTATGTGAACCCGCGCAAAGGCCAGTTCTATATTCTGGATAAGAATACCTCCTGCAAGGTGGAGCATATTGTACTTCCGATCCCTACAAAGCTGACAAAGGGCAAGCTTATGTGTCCTACCATTCATGGAAATATGCTGGTGGGGCCTACGGCTGAGGACCTTACAGACAAGGTCGACAAATCCACCACACGGGAAGGGCTTGACAGCATAGAAACAGATGTCCGCAAGCTGATCCCGAAGGTCAATCTGCGGGATTCCATCACACAATACTGCGGTCTTAGACCCAACCGCAACCCTGAAGGACTGCATGTGGATACTTATGATGATGTAAAGAATTATGTCAATCTGTCCGGGATCCGTTCCACCGGGTTAACCGGCTCGGTCGCGCTGGGGAAATACGTTGCACAGACGCTCATTGACATTGGCATGAAGGCTCCTTTTAAAACGAATTTTATTGAAAAGCGCAAAAATATCCCCTGCTTCCATAAACTTTCCCGTAATGATCAGAATTTACTTATAAAGCAGAACCCTCTTTACGGCAAGGTGATCTGCCGCTGTGAAACCATCACCGAGGGCGAGATCGTGGAGGCCATCCATAGGCCGATCCCAGCCCGTTCGGTAGACGCTGTCAAGCGTCGCCTTCGCGCCGGTATGGGAAGATGCCAGGGCGGCTTTTGCGGCCCAAGGGTCATCGACATACTGGCCCGAGAGCTCAACATACCTGTTACCGAGGTCAATAAGAACAACAAAGGCTCTTATATGATCGCCGGTAAGGTGCGGTAATGGAAAGGGGGAAATAAAATGCATAATATTCAATGTGATGTGGCCATTATCGGCGGGGGCCCGGCCGGTCTTGCAGCTGCAGTATCGGCAAAAAAGCAGGGAGCCCAAAAGGTCCTTATTATCGAACGTGATACGGCTCTGGGCGGTATTCTCCAGCAGTGCATACACCCTGGCTTTGGCCTGACTTACTACAATGAAGAGCTGACAGGCCCGGAATACTATGGCCGTTTCATAAAACAGGCAGAGAGTCTGGGCATTGAGTCGCTTCTTGATACGATGGTTCTCGAAGTACAGCCGACAGGCAAGATTATATGCGTCAATTCAAAATATGGCATTACCTATGTCGACGCCAAAAGTGTAGTTCTTGCCATGGGCTGCAGGGAGAGAACCCGTGCCAATATTCAGATTCCGGGCACACGTCCCGCCGGCATTTATACTGCTGGGGCGGCCCAGAGGCTTATTAACAGGCAGAATGAAATGGTTGGCCGCGAGATTGTCATACTCGGTTCAGGCGATATCGGCATGATCATGGCACGCCGCCTGACTCTGGAAGGCGCCCATGTGGTGGCAGTGGTAGAGATTATGAATTATCTGGCGGGATTGACACGAAACCGGGTACAGTGCCTGGATGATTACGATATTCCGCTACTGCTTTCCCATACGGTGACCAGAATTGTTGGCAATGAGCGTGTTGAGGGTGTGTATGTGGCCCAGGTAGATGAGAATAAGCGGCCCATTGGGGAAACTGAAGAATTCTACCCCTGCGATACCCTGCTGCTGTCAGTGGGACTGATTCCGGAAAACGAGCTTTCACGGGCAACCGATATTGAAATTTCGGCTGTTACCAATGGCCCTGTGGTCAATCAGTTCATGCAGACCTCCAATCCCGCTGTGTTTGCCTGCGGAAACGTGGTCCACGTAAATGACCTGGTGGATAATGTAACATTGGAAAGCGAGATTGCCGGGCGGGAGGCCGCCAGGTATGCAATGGGATCATTTCCACAGGTGAAACGTCGTATTTCGCTGGAGACCGGAAACAATGTCCGTTACCTCTGCCCCCATCTGCTCGATATTGCAGATATGGATGAGCAGATTACTTTATATTTCCGCGTGCTGGCACCCGAACACAATGTAACCATTACTGCCAAGAGCGGTGACGCGGTGCTTTATAAGAAGAAAGCCGTCAAGGTGAATCCGGGAGAAATGGAGCATGTGACATTCAAAACCGGTGAAATCCCGGCTTCTTCCGACTGTGTACGCGTCGATGTGACAAAGGAGGTGTAAGCAATGCAAGAAAAAAAGATCATTTGCACGGTCTGCCCCATCGGCTGCACCATAGCGGTAAAAGGCGAGGGGGGGAAAATCCTCTCTATTGAAGGCCATACCTGCAAGCGCGGCGAAGAGTATTCAGCCAATGAATTTTTGCATCCGGTCCGTATTTTGACCTCTACGGTCCGTTTGAAAGGCAGTGATATGCCTCTGATGCCTGTTCGGTCCAATAAACCTTTGCCCAGGGAATCTCTTTTTGACTGCATGGAGGAGATCAAAAAGACAGAGGCAAAAGTGCCTGTCCGCTGTATGGATGTGATTATCAAGGACATTTTGGGAACCGGTATTGACATTGTTGCAACAGGGAATGCCGAATAGAAATTTGAAGACTCCCGGGAGGATTGCCTATAACGGTAATCCTCCTTTTTATGGGAGGGTATATTTGCCCGGATTCTCCGGTAAGTGAAGGGGGCAAAGGACATATCCACGCATATTGAACATTCATCAATATTGTAATATCATGTTTTTGTGTTCATGCTCATTTGTGGTGCCTGTAGAGTGAATTAAA
>DOHN01000030.1:0-3467 GCA_003535195.1 Ruminiclostridium sp. | reverse complement strand
CAAGAAAATCCGTCCGGGATTTATTCGGTAGATCCGCAATCCTACTTTCCTGACATACTTTAATATCCGGGGCCAGCATAATAATGAAAAACTTAGGAGGAAATCATGCTAGACAGTAAAGGATTCGATCTATGGTCCGAAAGCTACGATCAAAGTATTGCAGACTCAAAAGGATACCCCTTTGAGGGATATTATGATGTTTTGGCTTACGTATATAACCAGCTCGGAAGCAATATTTCGGGCTCCAAGATATTGGATATAGGCTTTGGTACCGGAACGCTCACCAATAGACTATATCAGGAAGGGGCCATCATCTACGGTGTTGATTTCTCAGCAAATATGATTAAAATAGCGCAGGAGAAAATGCCCAACGGCCGTTTTGTTCAGGCTGATTTCTCTCAAGGAATACCTCCGGAATTAACAGGCGCAAAGTTCAATTCCATCATTTCCACCTATGCGATTCACCATTTGGATCACCGGGCAAAGGTTGATTTTATAAAAGAATTAAAGACACTTTTAGCGCCAGGCGGACAAATTATTATAGCAGATGTGGCATTTAGGACGATATCTGATTTTGAGGAATGCAGACTGAAAAATATAGACCGCTGGGATAATGATGAGATTTATATTGTCATGGAAGAAATCGAGGATTTACTCAAAAAACAGGGCTTAAATTTTGCCTATCATCAGATCTCATCCTGTGCAGGCGCATTGGTAATAAAATAGGAGCGGAAATTTAGCGGCAGAGTGATATTTTGTGCGCCCTCAAGAAAATCCGTCCTGGATTTTACGTGGGTAAGCTCCGCAATTCTGCTTCGCTTACCCACTAAAACATCACTCTGCCACTTGCTGCAAAACATTTTTCAATTCCGAGAATTTTGAGAATTTTGTCAAAAAATGAAAAAATACTACATAATTGAATATGAAGAAAAAATAATCTGCTGTATCCTAATACAGCAGATTATTTTTTTGCGATTATTATCACAAAAAGCCTTATCCTTACCAGGCGGAAATAATAGCAGGAATCGCTATTCTTGAATTTCACCAGATTTTAGTATTCGTTATCTGGAGGAAAGGAAAGGTAACGAAAAGAAAAATCATAAATGAAAACCGTTCTATTTGCTGACGATTCCTCCTTTATGCGGATGCTTATCAGGCGGATGCTTGAAAAGGATGGATTTATGATTGTCGGAGAAGCGGAAAATGGAGTCGTCTGCATCGAAAAATATATAAAGCACCAGCCCGAAATTGTAACACTGGATGTATTGTCGGTTATAAAATAAATATTGATACTATACCGACAGGCTTGATTTAAATCTATAGGAATCTAAAAATTATGGGGCTGCTTCGTAGATTTTATTGGTATTGAAAAGGTAAATAGAATACTGGGGTTACCAGAGCATATTACATGTCAGCATCTTAATTGCTTGTAAAAATAAAGCAATTTATCTGAAAAATATGGTGATGGGTAAAATCAATAATGTTCTTGGTAAAATAATAAAGGCGCATTCTAAAAAATAAACACTATAAAACAGTCTGCATTGTCTATTTTTTATATGTTATAATAATCTCACCCGTTAACGAAATCGGAGATTTCGAACGGGGAGCCCGAGAGCATTGAAATATTTCATGTTATAATTAGATTAGGGAGAGCTGTTTGTAAGCTTCTAAACGCTTAACGATCTTTTTTTGAGAGGGTTTTATTGATTAGATGGATGATCATACTTTGTGGTATTTAAATAAGCAGATTGAAAGAACAATAAGCAATCTAAAAAAACATAATATCAAAGGATTCTTTGTTAAAGATGAGAATGAATTAATGACGCTTTTAAAGGAACTTTTAAATGGGCACTCGGTAATAGGTGTGGGTGACTCTATGACACTCTTTGAGACAGGCGTTATAGATTTTATTCGCAAAGGAAATTATACCTTTTTAGATAAATATAAAAAAGGTATTACCAGTGAAGAGAAAAGAGAAATATATATCCGAAATTTCTCTGCCGATACTTTTATAAGCGGTACAAATGCACTGACCGAAGAAGGGGAGCTTTACAATATCGATGGTAATGGAAGCAGAGTTGCCCCAATGATTTACGGTCCTAAGCAGGTTATTTTGGTAGCTGGAATTAATAAAATTGTAAAAAACATAGACGAAGCAGAAAAAAGAGTTAGAAATTACTCTGCGCCAATTGATGCGAAAAGATTAAATAAAAATACTCCATGTACTGCTCTTGGATATTGTGTGGATTGCAAAAGTCCCGATAGAATATGTAATGATTTTACCATTATCAGAGGACAGTTTATCAAAGATAGAATAAAAGTAATCATTGTAGGAAAACCATTGGGATATTAATGCTTTATTTTTGACAGGGAGTTGTTATTATGTTCAAAGAAATGAGAAGAAAAAAACAGTTACTATCACTAGAAGAAACTGAAGAAATCCTAAGGGTATGTACCTCCGGGGTTTTGGGCGTAATCGGCGACGATGATTACCCGTATACCATACCGCTGAGCTATGCTTTTAAGGATGGAAAGATATTTTTTCATTGTGCCAAAGAAGGGCATAAGCTAGACGCTATAAAAAGAAATGACAAGGTGACCTTCTGTGTCATAGAAAAAGACCAGGTCGTGCAAGAAGAGTTTACTACGCGTTATAGGAGTGTTTCTATATTCGGCAGGGCAAGGGTCCTTATGAACGATTCTGAAAGACGATATGCCCTTGAATGTTTAGTGGAAAAATATTCACCGGACTATATTAAAGAGGGAAAACAGGAAATTGAAAGCCAATTGGACCATGTTTGCTTAGTGGAAATCCAAGTCGAGCACATGACCGGTAAGGCTTCAACGGCATTACTAAGGAGTTCATCTTAAAGATAGTCTTTTTCATTCAGCTAAAATGGCTTTTTGAATGGGGAGAATATTGTATGGATGATGTACGGCTGGTATTAGCGAATATAAAATATAGAGCTGAATATCTGGACTTCATTGAAGAGTGCCGGGAAGATATTATAGAAACGGGTTTCGACTGCGTGATCCCGGTTTCCGACGAGAACACATTTGAGGCTGATATCAATAGGCTGACAGACCGGCATAAGGGAAGAGAGTTGCCTGAAAATTGGGTGCCCGCAAGTACTTACTGGCTTATAAAAGATAACAGCAAGATAATGGGCGTCATCATAATCCGGCACAGGTTAAATGATCAGCTCAGATTCCGCGGGGGACATATCGCATACTATATTCGCCCGTCGGAAAGAAAGAAAAGCTATGCAACCAGAATGCTGTCGATGGCTCTTGAACAATGCAGAGAGCTTGGACTGAAGCAGGTTTTGATAACCTGCAAAAAAGAAAACGAATACTCTGCAAAAACCATAAAAAACAATGGGGGAGAACTTTTTTCAGAGGGTCATGATAACGGCCAGATTATTCAGAGATATTGGATCCAATTAGGCTCTTTACTTCTTTCCGTG
>DOHN01000049.1:14992-21991 GCA_003535195.1 Ruminiclostridium sp. | reverse complement strand
AATAAAAAGAGAGCAAAACGTGATCTACATTATGCTTAATAAGCCATCAGGCTATGTGACAACGGTTTCTGATCCGGAAGGCAGAAAAACTGTTCTGGATCTTATTGAGGGAGTTCAGGAACGCATTTATCCGGTGGGCCGTCTTGATTATGATACCACCGGACTTTTGATTTTAACAAACGATGGGGAGTTTGCCTATCAAAGCACCCATCCGGGGCAGGAAACTACAAAAACCTATTTGGCTGAAGTTGCGGGCAGCCCTTCGGAGAAAACACAGCTTGCTTTAAGAAGAGGTGTGATGCTCGACAAAAGGCGGACTTCACCTGCAAAGGTGGAGATCGTTGAAATGAAGGAAAAGAGTACTGTGTTGAAAATTGTCATACACGAGGGCAGAAACAGGCAGGTTAAACGTATGTTCGAAGCTGTGGGCCACAATGTTCTGAGGCTTAAAAGAACTGCCGTCGGCAAATTGACGCTGGGTGATTTAAAGCCGGGGCAATGGCGATTTTTGGCACCACGGGAAGTAAAACTCGTCAGGGGAGAAAGAAATGGGTAACCGTTCAGAAAACAATAGCAGGGTAAAACCGATTTTTGCATATCTCAGGAATTCCATCAAATTTTACGATACCCAAAATCCGTTGGTAGCACGATTTGTTTTTCTGCTGATGCTCGCCGTTATTTTTGGCGGATATCTTTTTGCCAGACCCTATACGGAGACTTTTTATAAGGCATTTGAGCAAATAAGCCGCCAGCTTCAAAGCCAGCTTGAAAATAAAACGCTGGATCTGTCCCTGATCGGTTCCGATCTTTATACCAGTATGATCAATTCCTTTATGACGGGCATTCTCATTATACTGGTCATCAATGTATTTTCCTTTATCGCGGGGTTGTTTTATGAAAGCTATTACTATTTCAGCTTGATTCGGCCGTCTCAGAAGGGCAGAGAGAGTATTTTGATTTTTTTGAGGCGTTTGCCCAAGCTTATTATTTTTAATATCATGTATTACCTTCTCATTTTACTGGTAGTGCTTATTATCATGATCGTGACGGGTTTTGCTGCCATGCTTGCCCCGTTTTTCCTTATTTTGTTCATTGCACTGCCTTTTTTCATTATCGTGCTGAACACTTTGTATATTTTTAAGGATTTATTGATTCTTGAATTTGATGTGGGGGTTTTTCGCAATTTTAAAATGTCTCCGGCCCTTACCAGGGGCAGCAGGAAAAATATTATTCTGAACGCCCTATGGCCTGTTTGCATGGGCTGGATCCTGAATACTTTTGCCGCCGGTGTTGAAAACCCTCTATTATCACTGTTTATTACTTCTTTCTTAGAAGTTATTATTCTGCTGTTTTCTATCAGGCTGAAAGTGCTTATGTTTATTGATGCGGCTTTCATAGAAAAAAAGGAGAATCCGGAAGTGGAAACCATGGCTTAAGGCCATGGATAAATATTCATTTTTATTGACACAATCTGACCCATAACATTATAATTTTTGTATCAGATCGGTAGGAGGACAATTTTATATGCTCGAGTTTAAGGAAATAGAAAAAGTGGATCCGGAGGTTGCACAAGCTGTTTATCACGAAATCAGCCGCCAGAACAACAAAATTGAATTGATCGCATCGGAGAATTTTGTAAGCAAGGCTGTTCTTGAAGCAGCGGGTACACCTTTAACCAATAAATATGCGGAAGGATATCCCGGAAAAAGGTACTATGGCGGCTGTGAGCATGTGGATGAGATCGAAAACCTTGCTATCAGCAGGGCCAAAGAACTTTTTGGCGCGGAGCATGTCAATGTGCAGCCCCATTCCGGTGCCCAGGCCAATATGGCTGTTTTTTATACTGTTTTGAATCCCGGCGATGTGTTTATGGGAATGAACCTCGCTCATGGTGGGCACCTGAGCCACGGCATGTCCTTGAATATGTCGGGCAAGTATTTTAAGCCTGTCCCTTATGGCGTCAATGAAAAAGATGCCAGAATCGATTATGAGGCTTTAAGAAAAACAGCCCTGGAAGTAAAACCAAAGCTCATTGTAGCCGGGGCGAGCGCTTATTCCAGGATCATTGATTTTAAGACATTCCGGGAAATTTGTGATGAAGTCGGCGCCTATCTTATGGTGGACATGGCCCATATAGCCGGGCTTGTTGCGGCAGGCGTGCATCCGAGCCCTGTACCCTATGCGGATTTTGTTACTACCACCACTCACAAAACCCTTAGAGGTCCCAGAGGCGGCATGATTTTGTGCAAAGAGAAGTATGCGAAAGCAATTAACCGCTCGGTGTTCCCCGGCATCCAGGGAGGACCCTTGATGCATATTATAGCAGGCAAGGCAATCTGTCTGAAAGAGGCGTTATCCCCTCAGTTTAAGGAATACCAGCAACAGATTGTGAAAAATGCACAGGTGCTTTCCAAAGAGCTTATGGCCAAAGGTTTTGATATTGTATCGGGCGGAACCGATAATCATTTGATGCTGGTTGACCTTACGAAAAAGGGCATTTCGGGCAAAGACGCTCAAATGATGCTGGATGAGGTCATGATCACAGTAAATAAAAACGGAATTCCTTTTGATACCCAAAGTCCTGCCGTTACCAGCGGTATACGGGTCGGGACACCCGCCGTTACCACCCGGGGCATGAAGGAAGCAGAAATGAAGGAGATCGCAGCTCTCATTGATATGGCCCTGAGCGGAGGATTCGAAAGCAACAAAGAGGCTATAATAGCAAGAGTGGGTCAACTGACAGCTCGCTTTCCGCTTTACTGATATGAGGGTTGAATATCAATGAAGCTGCCGCTGCGGCAGCAAGGCAATTTTATTCAAAGTTCATTGACAAAGCAGTTTCAAGTGAGTATAATATTTCATGTTGACCTTCTGGAAGCCTAGTGCCTGAAGGAGGGTTTGATTTGAAAATTGACATAACTTCGATCGTAAAGAACAGCGGCGGCACCATTCAGATTTCAGAAAAGGAATCCATTGAGATTCTGGGAACGGGGCTGGGTACGGTAACCTTTAAAGGACCGGTCGAGTTTAATGGATCTGTCACCAATTTTAACGGCATGCTTCTTTTAGAAGGTGTTGCCAGATTAAATTACACTACTACATGTGACAGATGCGGCGAAGATATTGAAAAAGAGCATGTTGCCCGTATTGATGAGGAGATCATTGAAAGATCACGGACAGTAGATGAGGCCGAAGAAAACTTGGAAGATGATCGATTCGCCTATAGCGGCAATGTGCTTGAACTGGACAGAATATTGGCTGACAGTCTGATTACAAGCATACCCATGTCTCATTTGTGCCAAGACGACTGTCCTGGATTGTGTCCATTATGTGGAGCTAAGATGAAGGGGGAAAGCTGTGACTGCAGTAAGCAGGATCCGGTAGACCCACGATTTGAAGCATTAAAAGGCTTTTTTGATTAAAGGCAGGAAAACAGCAGGAATGCTGATTAATGCAGACACTGAACGGAGGTGTTACAAATGGCGGTACCAAAGAGTAAAATTTCGAAGCAGAGGAAGCGTAAGAGAAGAACTCATTATAAGCTTTCAGCGCCGAATCTGGTGGCATGCAAGAAGTGTCATGCGCTTAAGCTTCCGCACGTAGTTTGTAAGGAATGCGGATACTACGACGGCAGGGAAGTAGTAAAAGTATCAGAGGATAAGTAAAATCTCCGGAGCATTCCGTATAACTATCGACAAAAAGTAGTAGCAGCTTGATCTAAGCTGCTATTGTTTTTTTATCCGGAGATAATGGGAAGAATGAGAGCAAACGGCCTTATTGTTATGAACAGGAGAGTACAGCATGCATAAGATCGAAATAGCGGGCATCCAGAAAGGCAGTATTGCCGAGGAGTTGGGCATAGAGACGGGAGACGTTCTGATTTCAATCAATGAGATTCCAATCAAGGATGTTTTTGATTATCGTTTTTATTGTACCGACTCCCAAATAACAGTAGAAATTGAAAAAAAGAACGGTGACCGCTGGCTGTATGATATCGAGAAGGATGAGGCGGAGGATCTGGGGCTGGATTTCGAAAATTCACTTCTGGATGAAGAAAAGAGCTGCCGGAATAATTGCGTTTTCTGTTTTATTGATCAGCTTCCCAAGGGAATGCGGGACACCCTTTATTTTAAGGACGATGATGCCAGGCTGTCCTTCCTTTTCGGCAATTATATTACCATGACCAACCTCACCGATGAGGAAATTGATCGGATCATCCGTTACCGCATGTCTCCTGTCAATGTCTCGGTTCATGCCACCAATCCGGAGCTTCGTAAAAAGATGTTAAATAACCGTTTTGCAGGAGATATTCTGGAAAAGGTTCAGCGCTTTACAAAAAGCGGCATCACGGTCAACACCCAGATTGTTCTTTGCCCCGATCTTAATGACGGGGAGGAGCTTGACAGAACCATCGGTGATTTAGCGCCCCTTTACCCGGAGCTTCACAGCATATCGGTTGTGCCTGTAGGCCTTACCAGATTCAGAGAAGGGCTTGCTCCCCTGAAGGCTTTTGATAAAGAGAGGGCTGGCAAGGTTGTGGCGCAGATTTATGGCTGGCAGGAGAGACTGCTGAAAGAACATCAAAGCCGTATCGTATACCTGGCAGATGAGCTGTATATTCTTGCTGAGCAGGAATTGCCGCCTTTTGATGCCTATGAGGATTTTCCGCAGATTGAAAACGGTGTGGGCATGGTTGCATCTTTTGCCTATGAAGTAGATGAAGCGCTGGCAGAACTCCGGCCTCAAAAGCGGACTGCCGGAAAAACGGTCAGTATTGCCACAGGCGTTTCGGTTTATCAGCATATGAAAGACATCGCCGGCCGCATTGAGAAAGAGACCGGCATTAAAATTCTGCTCTACCCTGTGGAGAATGATTTCTTCGGACGGGGCGTTACAGTGACAGGCCTCCTGACAGGTTCTGATCTTCTGAGAGAGCTTAAGGGCAAAGAATTGGGTGAAAGGCTCCTGCTCAGTAAAAATATGTTTAAGGCGGGAACTGCCACCATGCTGGACGATATCACTGCCGGCCGGTTGGAAAAAGAGCTGGGCGTTGAAATCCAAATCGTTGACAACAGCGGACAGGCTTTTGTGGATACTCTTGTCCAAATATGACGATTGCTTTACTTTTTATGAAAAAGATTAACCTTTTTAAACCTTCGCGAATATACTGTAACTGACAGGAGCTGGCACGGAGGTTATGCACATGAAGATAGTCGTGCTTAAGATGCCCGGATTCCTGGGAGGAATACTCAGGCGCTTATTTAAAATTCACTAGTGTGGGCATGAGATGGAAACAATAAAAAATGTGGCACATATCAGCCACATTTTTTATGTTAAAATTCTTTTATACAGATTTGGTCATTCTGCTGGAACGCAGGCATCTGGCACAAATATTCATGCTTTTGGAAACACCGTCAATAGTGATCTTGATCTTCTTTATATTAGGCTTCCAGACTCTGTTACTTCTTCTATGAGAGTGACTGACTTTTATGCCGAAATGTTGACCCTTTTCGCATATTTCGCACTTTGCCATTTGTAAACACCTCCCTGCACTCCGCGTGATGAACGAAGGAATATATTATTAATTACTCTGATTAACAGCAAAGAACATTTTATCACAACCATTATCCCGATGGCAACTATTTTCAAAAATAATATTCAATTCGTATCGTAATATGAAAAATATTTTGCCCTAAGCATGTGCCTGTAGAGCGAGTTAAAGTACGCCGCTCAAGCGAAACCGTCAGGGTTTCGCTTCGCGCCGCTCCGCAATCCTGCTCCGCTTCTGCACTTTAACATCGCTCCGGCATTAGATTACGAATCGAAGAAGAGTAATCTGCGGTCTTATGGAATTTATGAGGATTGGATTAAATATCCCGGCATTTTTGTGTGGCTATCAATCCTATGGCAGCCAGTATTGAAACCAGAGCCATACTGCCGATGGTCAGAATACAGATCCTGATGTCCAGCAGAAAATGATCCTTTAGCGTTGTCCAGCCGCTGATGAGGCCGAAGACTATAAATAATGCGGCCGATACATATGCGATAACACGTTTTGGAATACATTTGATAATCAGGCAGCCGGCCATAAGGCCGAGACAATCCGTTGCCATTAAGCCCAGTGTGGCGCCCAAAAACACACTTAAAGGGTTATCCGGATATAATGCGGCAAATGAAAAGGTGGAAAGCTGGGTCTTATCTCCAAATTCAGCCAGGAAAAAAGCCAGGCTTATGGCCGGTATCACTTTTTTTGTAAGAGCGGTACTCTTGCCGTCATCGCTATTTTCATCTTTCAGCGATAAAAGACCAAAGAAAATGAAAAGGATGGAAGCGCCGGCCCGGACAGAATCCTGAATAATTTGAATGCCTCCGATTACCGTACCTAAAAGAACCGCTAAAAAGTTCAGAAAAAGCGCTGCAATGGCGATCCCCCAAAAAACCTGTGCAGGACGGTATTTTGAAGCCATCATCATGACCAGAAGCTGAGTTTTGTCACCCATTTCCATGATGAATACCATGAAAAGAGTGGTAAAAAAAATTGCAATATTAAATTCCATAGCAGCTCCCCGCCTTTTCCGGCATCGGCCATGTACGAGTAATCTTGTCTGATTTAAGTTGATGCGTCAGGGGGGCTAATTATTACCGAAAATTAAGGGCAATCAAAAATATTAAAGAAGCACCAGGGTGATACCGTTATTATACCTGCCCAAATCCCTGTCGTTCCGCAGTTGGCCGCAGCAGTCGAGCATTTTAATGGTATCGGCTGAAAAAATTTCAAAGTTTTCACCGGGAATATAGAGTTTTATGACACCCCGGCTTTTTAGCCGCTCCAGCTCTTTTCGGACGGCAACTCTTAACACGCCTCCCACCCCTGAGGATCCGTAGCCGTGAATCAGCTTAAGCGCCTTTACACGCTGGGCTTTATACCGGGTAATCTCCGAGGATAAAATCCGCAGAGCCACATCTTTGGTGGGCCTGCCGTCTTCCAGATTAATTGTG
>DOHN01000049.1:8729-14863 GCA_003535195.1 Ruminiclostridium sp. | reverse complement strand
ACCAGATTAATTGTGACATATTCCATAAATTCACCTATCCTAAGCTTTGTGATAAAAAGTCTTCAAAAATCGGGTTAAACTTAACTATTATAAATATAGCATGTTTCGGTATGTCAGCGGAGCNNNAAATCCCGGACGGATTTTCTTGAGGGCGTACGAAACACCACTCGTGGCGCTAAATTACAAATCAAAGATTTCGAACGGATGCCTGGGAGCATTGAAACATTTCATGTTATAATAATTTTAATTTGGAATTTCTTTTGGGGTGGTAGTATGTCCCAATCGGTTTTAGACCGGTCGTTACAATATATAAAAGGCGTTGGCGAAGCTAGGGCGAGGCTTTTTTCAAAGCTGGGCCTATTCACGGTTTACGATGTATTAACTTATTTCCCAAGGAGCTATGAAGACAGGACTGTTCTTAAAAAAATTAATGAGGTCGTGGATGGGGAGGAGTGCGGTATCCGTGCATCCCTTATTGCCGAGGCCTCCGAAATAAGGCCGAGGAAGAATCTGCGCATAACCAGGGCGCAGGTTTCGGACGGCTCCGCATTTTTGACTCTTGTCTGGTTCAACCAAAGTTATATTAAGAACAGCCTTCAAGTCGGAGGGGACTATATCTTTTTCGGCCGGGTCAAAAAAATGGGAATGCGCGTCGAAATGCATAACCCCGTTATCGAAAAAGCCGAACAGGTGGGAAGGAATACCGGGCGGATTGTTCCGGTATACCCGCTTACTAAAAATATAACCCAGACGTATCTTCGGAATCTGATCCAAAATGCCATAAGCCTTACCCGGGGTCAGCTTGAAGATGTCCTGCCCAATGGCTTAAGGCAGGATTATAAGCTTGGTGAAGTCAATTTTGCCTATGAGCAGATTCATTTTCCCCAAAGCCTGTCCCATATGGAGCAGGCGAGGCGAAGGCTGGTGTTTGAGGAACTGCTTCTGCTGCAGCTGGGCCTCATGCATATGAAGGGGACAAGCTCCAACCAAAAGGGCATTTCCTTTAAACCTGTTGATATGACGCCTCTTTTGAGCAAATTGCCTTTTTCACTTACCGGGGCCCAGAAGAATGTTTTTTCTGAGATTGAGCGGGATATGGAGTCTGATAGAAGGATGAACCGGCTTATTCAGGGAGATGTGGGCTCAGGAAAGACCATCGTTGCTGTCATGGCCCTTTACAAGGCTGTTAAAAGCGGCTGTCAAGGCGCCTTCATGGTACCTACGGAAATTCTGGCCGAGCAACATTACAAAAGCGTCCAGCCTCTTTTAAGCCAGCTTGGAATCAGGGTGCGCCTCTTGACCGGAGGCCTGAAGAAGAAAGAAAAGGAAGAAGTGAAGAGCCTTTCTAGGCAGGGAGAGATCGATATTATTATTGGCACCCATGCTGTTTTAGAGGATGACACCGAATTTTCCCAATTGGGGCTAGTGGTTACAGATGAGCAGCATCGTTTCGGTGTGCGGCAAAGGGCGAGGCTTTCGGGAAAGGGTGAAAATCCCGATTTGCTGGTTATGACGGCCACACCTATTCCCAGAACATTATCCCTGGTTCTGTACGGAGATCTGGATGTGTCTGTGATAGATGCTCTTCCGCCCAATAGAAAACCAATTAAGACCTATACTGTTGGTGAATCCATGCGAGACAGGATTTACCAGTTTATCAGAAAGAATGTCCGGGAGGGCCGGCAAGCCTATATTGTATGTCCCCTGGTGGAGGAATCCGACGAGATCGATGCCGAATCGGCCGAAGGCCTTGCGGAACGTATCAGGGACAATGAGCTTCGAGGGCTCCGGGTAGGGCTTATACACGGAAAGATGAAATCCCTTGAAAAGGAAGAAATCATGCACAGGTTTGTGAACGGCACTCTGGATATCCTGGTTTCCACGACAGTCATAGAGGTAGGCGTAAATGTTCCCAATGCCACTATCATGGTGATCGAAAACGCAGAACGCTTTGGCTTAAGCCAGCTTCATCAGCTTCGGGGCCGGGTGGGAAGAGGCGTTCACCAATCCTATTGCATCCTGTTTAATCGGAGCAAAAGCGGGATTTCCAAACAGAGAATGGAGATTATGACCGAGAGCAATGACGGGTTTGTCATCGCAGAAAAGGACCTGGAGCTCCGGGGGCCCGGGGATGTGTTCGGCGTCAGGCAGCATGGTCTCCCTGAGTTTAAAATAGCCAATCTGTACAGGGATATGGAAGTATTGAAGGAAGTTCAAAAGGCTGTCCGAGAAATTACTGATAAAAATTTACTGAATGGAAATGATGAATATAAGCTTTTAAAGGAAAGGCTTGGCCGGATGTTCAGTGAAACATTCAGGGAGGTTTCCTTAAACTAAAGCGGGGGAGAAATATGCTTCGAATTATTGGCGGCACTGCCCGCGGAATCCGCATTCAAACGCCGGATACCATAAAGACCCGTCCGACACTGGACAGGGTAAAAGAATCCGTATTTAACATTCTCATGCCCTACATAGGCGATACCGTGGTGTTAGACCTCTTTTCCGGCTCGGGAAATTTGGGTATCGAGGCCTTAAGCAGGGGGGCAAAATATGCAGTTTTTGTAGACGAGAGCAAAATCTGCCGAAGGGTTATAGCCGAAAATCTTAAAAAGACGAAATTCCTTGAGCAATCTTTTATTCTAACCATGGATGTCTTTCGTGCATTGAAATTTCTTAAGGAAAAAGGGGAGAAATTCGACATCATTTTTATGGATCCGCCATATAATATGAATTTTCTTTCCAAAACTCTTCAAATGATAGATGATTTTGGTATAATAAATGAAGATGGAATTATAGCCTGCGAGCATGACGAGGTTGAGATGTCTCCGGAGCAAGTGGGAGGCCTTTCAAAAGTACGGACTAAAGCGTATGGCGATACCATGTTTTCATTCTATGTGGAGTCTGGCCAAGGCTAAGACGGTATGGAGGAATCAGCGTGCTAACTTTCGTTTATCCTGGAAGTTTTGACCCCGTAACCAATGGACATTTGGATATTATCAATAGGGCTGCAAAGATCTGCGACAGACTGATTGTTGCAGTGGTTGTTAATATGAATAAAATCCCGGCTTTTACTATAGAGGAGAGGCTTGAGCTTTTGCATCTTGCTGTGGGAAACCGGAAGAATATAGAAATTACCAGTTATTCAGGGCTCCTTGTGGACTTTATGAAGGAAGTCGATGCCAAAACGATTATAAAGGGGCTTCGGGCGTTGTCTGATTTTGAATATGAGATGCAGATGGCCATGCTGAATCATAATTTGGATGAAGATATCGATACGCTTTTTATGATGACAAGTATACAGAACTCATTTTTAAGTTCAAGCGCCATCAGGGAACTTGCCAGATACGGTGCAAAAATTGATGATTTTGTTCCGAGCCAAATCGCCGATATAATAATTAGAAAACTAAACAAATGATTAAAATTTGTGGAGGTCACAAAAATGGAATTACTAGAGCTTTTAGAACAGCTGGAGGATATCGTTGACAGCGGTATGAACATTCCCCTTTCCGGCGGTAAATGTATAATGGATAGAGAAACAGTACTCGACCTGATTCAGGAAATTCGTCTGAAGCTTCCGGATGATATTAAAACGGCCAAGCGCATTACCGATGAGAAGCAGAGAGTGCTCATGGAAGCCCAGCAGGAGGCGGAAGATATTATCAACAATGCAGAGGCACGCATTGCTGCGCTGGTAGATGAAAATGAAATTACCAAAAAAGCTTATGAACAGGCAGAGATTATCATTTCAAACGCTAAAAAGAATGCCAGGGAGATCCGGCTGGGAACCCGCGAATATGCTGACGGCATCCTAAACAAGGTAGAGGAAATTATGGAAGAGACCCTGGATGTCATAAAGGTGAACCGCCAGGAATTAAAGTAATCACAAATTTCAATCTTGCATGAGGAACCCTTAAACCAGTAGAACCATATTTTGTAACTATAAAAATGGGGAGCGGCTATTTGCAGCCGCTCCTGTTTCATTTGATCGTTTGTTTTTTTCTGCGATTACCGCTTTGATATGGAGCAATGACAAGGGAAATCAGCAAGAGCCCCACCGTAAAAAGCCTTATGCCTGAAAAATTAAAGGGAAAGCCGAATGTTATATTGGCCGTCTCTACGGTCATAGGTGCAAGAGTGGTTACAGCCAGCGTTATAAAAAAGGCAATGATTCCATGGAGCAGCTTGCCTGCAAATAAAGTTCGGTATTTGGCCTGTGTGTCCTTCATAATGCCCATAATCTGCATGTGCACGGAAAAACCGGCAAAGCCGACAATCAGGGATACCGCAGCCAACTGCAAATGAACTGCTATACCGTTTAACCGGCTGATAGCCTGTGCACCCGATGTAATTTCCATCAGTCCTCTTAAAACGGCTGAGATGAATTCAGAAGCGGCAGGCTGAGAACTCGCACAGAACAGTCCGACCATTTGGCCTAACAGCGAAAAGAGGCCCAATCGTGAAAGCAATTCTGTTAAGACAGCGAATAAAACGATGTAACCCGTCAGCTTCAGGCAGAGGATGGCGGACTCTTCGATGGCCGAAGGAATCATCAATAAAAACCGGGCCGGCTTTTCCCGTTTGTGGTCGGAAGAATTCCTGATGGAGGGGGCTTGGCCTGATTTTTCCGTATCGGCCAGCCGGACGATAAAGAATGCTGCAATGATACCGGAGATCCAATGGATAGCAAGCAGCAGAAACCCTATTTTGATACTTTTAAATAATCCGGCCCCGATGGTTCCGATGATAAAAAGCGGGCTGCTGTTATTTGCCACAGCGATCATTTTACTGGCCTGTCTGCTGTCTAAAACTCTTTCATCGAACATGTCCCTGGCCAGTTTTGCCCCTGTTGGATATCCGCTTAAGTATCCTAAAAGGATGGTTACCAGCGTATAATAAGGAAGGCGGAAGAATTTGCCTGTCAGGTATTTTAAAAAGGCAGGGCAGGAAAATCCGGAAAGATAGGGGACTGCCAATCTGGATAGTACAAAAAACGGGAAGAGTGATGGTATCACCACATCCAGGCAGAGGTAGAGGGCAGTTCTTGCGGCCTCTGAAGTTTCCTTGGCAAAAAGCGACAGGATCAATGCAATAGCGGGAAACAGATAAACCACGGAGGCACCGGTTAAATTGCTTAATTTTTTCATGATCATCCTGCTGATAAAAAATCTATAGAATACATATTCGGTTGAATCTCTAAAGTTGCATTAAATACACGGCCAATGATATAATGTGAGCAATTGGAAGGGGTTGCATAATATTTATGAATAAAAGAGAAGGGAGTGTCATCATGCCTGGAGATATGAATCCCGCCGCAGATAATGATAATATTGGTGAAGTAAAAATCAGTGCCGATGTTATTACAGTGATTGCTCATACGGTTGCCAATGAGGTTGAGGGTGTTGCCAGCATGAATGCTAAAATTGCTGATAACATCTCCTCTGTTTTGGGACGCAAGAGCCCTACCAAAGGCGTCAAAGTGGAAATTGACGATAAGAAAGATGTGACCATTGATTTTTATATAGTGGTAGATTACGGTGCACGTATTCCTGATGTGGCCTGGAGAATCCAGGAACAGGTGAAATCGGCTGTCGAGAGCATGACTGGGATGAATGTGGCAGCCATTAATATACATGTAGAAGGTGTCAGTTTCGAAAAGGACAAGGAAGAGCAGAAGTCGGATGAACCATCTAAATAACTTGAATTGAGGGTATTATGTTCGGATATGTTGAACCAGATAAGCCGGAGCTCAGAATGCGTGAGTTCGACGTTTTCCGCGGCTATTACTGCAGCCTGTGCCAAACTATAGGACGCCGCTACGGACAGGTGCCCCGGATTTCATTGAATTTTGATCTCACATTTCTTTATCTGCTGCTGGATTCTTTGGATCCTCTCCCTGTCATGGGGAAAAAAGACCGCTGCCTGGTACATCCTACCAGGAAGAGATGGATTGCTTTTTCTAATATTTTTGCCGAATATGCAGCCGACATGAATATCGTATTGACGTATTATAATTTAATGGATAAGTGGAACGATGAAAAAAGTATCCTTGGCGGGGCCGGTGCGGTTGTTCTGAGGCATGCCTTCAAAAAGGCCCGGAAGCTGCATCCGGAAAAATGTGCCTCCATTGAAGGCCG
>DOHN01000049.1:6887-8610 GCA_003535195.1 Ruminiclostridium sp. | reverse complement strand
AATGTGCCTCCATTGAAGGCCATTTAAAAAATCTCGCCCAGCTGGAGAAAAATGGGTGCGATTCCATGGATGAAGCCGCCGAACCTTTTGCAGCAATAATGAGAGAACTTTTTGAATGCGGGCATATTAAAGATGAGAGCGAAAGAAAAACCCTGGGCTGGATGGGCTACAATTTAGGCCGGTGGATTTATATTCTGGATGCATATGATGATATGGAAGAGGATGCAAAGCAAAAAAGCTACAATCCTCTCTTAAGTCAGTACGAATTTGACGGGGCCGATATAAAAAGCTTTAAAGAGAAAACCCGCGAGCCTGTAAACTTTAGTCTGACCTATACCATGAGTGAAATTGAGAAAGCTTATTTACTGATAGGTATTGAAAAAAACAAAGGGATACTGGATAATATTCTATATTCGGGTTTGATTGTGAAGACCGACAAGGTTTTGCGAGGAAGAGGTAAAGAGAATGGCAAAGAATCCATATAAAGTTCTGGGTATTAAAGAGGGGGCAAGCTACGACGAGATTAAACGAGCTTATCGCGAACTTGCAAAAAAATATCATCCTGACAGGTATACCAATAATCCGCTGGCCGATCTGGCGGAGGAAAAGATGCGTGAAATCAATGAGGCCTATGATTCCCTCATGAAAAATACTGGAGGAGCTTATCAGTATCAGCAGGAGTATCAGCAATCCTATGACAGCAGCAATGCTTCCAGGGGCGCCGGGAATCAACAGCAGCAGTCCAGCTATCAGTATCAGAACGATAACGAGACGGAGCTGGAGCGGCAGGCCAGGACATATATTAACAGCGGCAATTTGAATGAAGCACAGAAGATATTGGATAGAATGCGGAATAAAAATGCTACTTGGTACTATCTTCAAGGCCTTATTTTTCTCAGACGCGGCTGGTATGATCGTGGATATACCAATATACAAAGAGCAGCCAATATGGATCCTGCCAATTTTGAATACCGGAATGCATTGAATAACCTTAATCAGCAATCGACAGGCTACAGGCAGAACTATTATTATAGAAATACCTACCATAACAGCCCTGATATGTGCAATTTATGTACCAACCTTTGGTGTGCCGACACCCTTTGCGAATGCATGGGCGGCGACCTGATCAGCTGTTGCTGATATCGCTTTTTTGCTCTGGTTCATAGGGAGGAATAAAAAGAATTGCAAGATCAAACAGACTTAAAGAAACCTGCGCAATCAAAGGAAAAGACACGCAAAATAGCGCTTTCTGGCATTTTGTCGGCGCTGATTGCAGTAGCCTTGCTGGTGGAATCTATTGTTCCCACAGGAAGGCTTGGTTTTTATGTCCTGGCAGCTTTCATTCTTTCGGTGGTACTATTGGAAGCAGGCGTTATCTGGGGTTGGGCGGCTTATTTTGTAGCCTGCCTGGCCGCTTTTCTGATTGTTCCCGAGAAGCTGAATATACTGCCCTATGTATTATTTTTCGGTATTTACACCTTGCTGAAATATCATATTGAGTCCATCAGAAAGCCCTGGGCCGAGATCGTCTTAAAGCTGGCCGCCTTTAATCTGTTTTTGTGGCCTGCATGGAGTATCGTGAAGTCTTTTTTGCCGCCCTATCTGACGCAGGGTATCGGCGTGCTCATTGCAGGAATCATCCTGCAGGTGGCTTTCATACTCTATGACCTGCTGCTGACAGTCTGGATCCGCTATTATTTTGAAAAAATAGCTCCCCGTATCA
>DOHN01000049.1:6461-6748 GCA_003535195.1 Ruminiclostridium sp. | reverse complement strand
AAAAATAGCTCCCCGTATCAGAAAGGGCTGATTAAGCCTGCTAAAAATGGACTCAGGCAGAAATAGTATCAAAATTCGGCTGCGACATAGAACCAATCGTTGCAGTTTTTCTTTTTACCGGTGTAATGGAGAGTAACTATGAATAATAAAGCATTAAAAGTGCTCGAATATGACAAGATTATGAAGATGCTTAAGGAAAGAACTGTATCCAGCCTTGGGCGGTCCTTTGTAGAAACCCTGAAGCCCTTGTCCGATTTTAATGAAGTCGAGGCCATGCTGAAGGAAAC
>DOHN01000049.1:4822-6283 GCA_003535195.1 Ruminiclostridium sp. | reverse complement strand
GTTTGGGGGCATCCATGATATCCGCGCCTCCTTAAAACGGGTCGAAATCGGCTCTACGCTCAGCATTTCAGAGCTCCTTAAAATAGGCGATGTGCTTCGATGCGGAAGAATGATCAGGCAATTTCTGACCAATGACGTACCTTCCGATTGGGAGGGGAATACGGCTTTGGAGCTTGGCCTTCAATTATCCGCCTTCAAGCAGGTCGAAGATGCTATTTCCAATGCCATTCTCAGCGAAGAGGAGATCTCTGACCACGCCAGCCCGGAGCTTTTTTCCATCAGAAAGAGCATTCGCCAGAAACAGGATGGCATAAAGGACAAGCTTTCAGCCATCATTCGCTCTACTGAATACAAAAAGATCATGCAGGATACGGTGGTGACACTTCGCGGAGACCGCTATGTCATACCCGTTAAGCAGGAGTTCAGAAATCAGGTTCCCGGCCTCATTCACGACCTTTCCTCTTCGGGCTCTACTGTATTTATTGAACCTCTTTCGGTGGTTGAGGCCAACAATGAAATCAAGGCTTTGATGATCCGAGAGCAGCATGAAATTGAGCGGATTTTAAGGGAGCTTACAGCACGGGTTGCCGAGATTTCTCAAGAGCTTTCATTAAATGTTCAAATTTTAGGCCGGCTTGATTTTATGTTTTCCAAGGCCAAGCTTTCAAGAGACATGAACGGGGCTTGTCCCAGGCTTTCCCATGACCGGCTGGTGAAAATTATTCAAGGCCGCCATCCGCTGCTGGATAAGCATAAGGTGGTTCCTATCGATATTGAATTGGGAAGCGAATTTACAACTCTGGTTATAACCGGCCCCAATACAGGGGGCAAAACCGTTACCTTAAAAACGGTGGGGCTGTTTGTGCTCATGCTGCAGTCGGGGCTCCATATTCCCGTTCAGGAGGGCAGCGAATTTGGCCTCTTTGACAGCGTTTATGCCGATATTGGCGATGAGCAGAGCATAGAACAGTCCTTGAGCACCTTCTCCTCCCATATGAAGAATATTGTCACCATACTGGATGAAGCCGATGAAGGCTCCCTGGTGCTTTTTGACGAGCTTGGAGCAGGGACGGATCCCACCGAGGGCGCGGCGCTGGCAATTGCCATCCTGGATGGGCTTACCAAAAGAGGCATATGCACCATGGCCACAACTCATTACAGCGAGCTGAAAATCTTTGCCATGACGACAAAACATGTTCAAAACGCCTGCTGCGAGTTTGACGTGGAAAGCCTGCGCCCCACCTACCGGCTGCTTGTGGGAGTACCGGGCAAAAGTAATGCTTTTGCCATTTCTCAAAAGCTTGGCCTGGATCCCTATGTGATCCATAAAGCCAAAGAATTTCTGACCCAGGACAATATCAGGTTTGAGGATGTCTTGTCGGATATAGAAAAGAACAGAACAGAGGCGGAGCGGGACAAGGAATTGGCGGAAGCCTTAAGGCGGGAAATAGAAGGCCTGAA
>DOHN01000049.1:4353-4652 GCA_003535195.1 Ruminiclostridium sp. | reverse complement strand
AGAAGGAACGGGAGAAGATTGCAAAAGAAAAAGAGCGCATTCTCTCAAAAGCCAAAGAAGAAGCCAGGGGCATCATTATAGATACCCGTTATGAATCTGAGGAGTTATTAGAGCAATTGAAGGAGCTCATCAAACAGGGAAATACACAAAATATTGAAAAGGAACTGCAGGAGGCCAGAACAGGCATTCGCCGTTTGGATAATATGGAAGGTTCGCTGGTAGAGTCTTATAAGGTCCGTGACTTTGTGGAGCCGCCCAAGGATTTGAAACCCGGTGAAAGTGTTCTGATGCTGAATCTG
>DOHN01000049.1:3398-4190 GCA_003535195.1 Ruminiclostridium sp. | reverse complement strand
GCTACCGTGCTGGAAGAACCCGATCAGGAAGGACAGGTTATGGTGCAGGCGGGCATCATGAAGGTGAAAGTCCATATATCCCAGTTAAAGAGAGTGAACGAACAGAAGGAATCTCTGGAAAAAATAAACCGGGTCCGGGTAGCGGGAGTGAAGGCTGCCAGTGTCAAGCTTGATCTAGACCTAAGGGGCCTAAATGTGGAAGAGGCTCTGGATAAAACTGACAAATATATTGATGATGCCGTCATTGCAGGCATCCATGAGGTCACCATCATTCACGGCAAGGGCACCGGAACACTGAGGAAGGCTATCCACGATTATTTCAAAGGCCATTCCCGCGTCGCATCCTACAGGCTGGGCCGGTATGGGGAAGGCGAAACCGGAGTCACCATAGTGGAACTAAAATAATTCTTAATGGAGTCAACGAAAGAAGGAACCCATTTTTAAAAGCAGAGGAGAAGAAATGATCGGGTTGGGTACAGTCGTCAATGTGGTTGCCGTCATCATTGGGGGAATGTGCGGGGTGCTGCTGAAAAAGGGCATTCCGGACCGGTATAAAACCACCATTATGCAGGCCATAGGCCTTTCGGTTATCATTGTAGGAATTTCGGGAGCGCTGCAGGGGATCTATTCGGTAACTTCCGAAGGAAAACTGGATCGGAATTACATAACTGGAATGATATTAAGCCTGGTAATAGGCAGTATTTTGGGAGAAGCTCTAAAAATCGAGGAGAATCTGGACAAGCTTGGGGCTTGGTTCCAAAGCCGTTTCGCCAAAGGCGAATCCAGCTTTGC
>DOHN01000049.1:0-3115 GCA_003535195.1 Ruminiclostridium sp. | reverse complement strand
CTTGGCTGGGGAGTGATTTTTTCAAGCTTTCCCGTTTTGGTGTATCAGGGCTCCATTACCTTATTGGCAGGCTATCTCAAACCATTTTTAACCGATGTTGTGGTATCCCAAATGTCCCTGGTGGGCGGAGTTTTGATTCTGGCCATTGGCTGCAATTTGCTGGAGCTGAAAAAATTCAAGGTTGGAAACATGCTTCCCGCCATATTCATACCGCTCTTTTATGCGCTGATTTATAGCCTTATAGCGCCAATGCTTTTATAAGTATTTTCTGCCCAAACCGGAAAATACTTGCTGTTAGAAAAACAATTTTTGTGATTTACATCAATATCCAATGGTGTATAATAAAAAGGTATGAATGCTTGAAGTATGGTGGAATGGAAGAAAAGAGCAGGAGTGTATCTGAAAGAGCATATCTATATCTTTCTTCATAATGTTTTAGTAAACTGTCGGGCATTCTGCGGAAATGCCTTTTTTTTATAGATTCTTGAAGAGATCCCTTCCCATTTGCGCCGGAGAGGGTTTGACTGTATAATAATTACAATAGAAAAACGGTTAATAGCTTGAATTTGCAAATTATTACACTGACATTATAAACAAGGAGAGACGAAGATGAAAAAGCTTTTACTGGGCAACGAGGCCATTGCGCGCGGTGTCTACGAAGCAGGTGCAACCGTGGCATCGGCATATCCCGGAACCCCCAGTACAGAAATTACCGAAAACTTAGCTACATATGACGACATTTACTCCGAATGGGCCCCCAATGAAAAGGTGGCACTGGAAGTCGCCATAGGCGCTTCCATCGGCGGTGCGCGCACCGTCTGCGCCATGAAGCATGTGGGCCTTAATGTGGCTGCCGACCCATTATTTACAGTATCCTATACGGGTGTGAACGGGGGCCTGGTTATTTTTGTAGCGGACGATCCCGGCATGCACAGCTCGCAGAACGAGCAGGATACAAGAATGATCGCCCAGGCTGCAAAAGTTCCTGTTTTGGAGCCTTCCGACAGCAGTGAATGCAAGAATTTCGCCAAAGAGGCCTTCCGAATCAGTGAGGATTTTGACACCCCCGTTATTGTCCGGCTTACAACCAGAGTATCCCATTCTCAGGGGCTGGTGGATCTTGGTGAAAAGGAGAGCTACGAGCTCAAACCCTATGTAAAAAATATTGCAAAATATGTGATGATGCCCGGTATGGCAAAAAAACGCCATCCCTTGGTGGAAGAGCGCATGATCAAGCTTTCAGAATTTGCTGAGACTTCCCCGTTAAACCGTGTCGAATGGGGAGACAAAAAAGTAGGTATTATTACCAGCGGCATTTCTTATGAATACGCGAAAGAGGCGTTCGGCGGTGTATCCTACCTTAAGCTGGGCATGGTTCATCCGCTTCCGGAAAAACTGATCAGGGATTTTGCAAAGGAAGTGGAAACCCTGTATGTCATTGAAGAATTGGACCCTGTCATTGAGAATGAATGCCTGAAAATGGGCATCCGGGTGATCGGAAAATCAAGGCTCCCATTAGAGGGCGAATACAGTGCGAGCCTTCTTCGGGAAAAGCTTTTGGGTCAGAAGGCTGAAAAGTCAAACAATATTACGGCGGAAGCGCCTGCACGCCCTCCGGTTTTATGTGCGGGATGCCCTCACCGAGGTACCTTCTATGTGCTTAAAAAGCTTAAACTAAATGTTTCAGGCGATATCGGCTGTTATACCTTAGGTGCGCAGGCACCGCTGGAATCTGTTGACACGACTGTTTGTATGGGAGCCAGCGTGGGTGTGGCCCATGGCATGGAAAAAGCCAGGGGTAAGGAAATGGCCCGCAAAACCGTTGCGGTGATCGGGGATTCCACCTTTATCCATTCGGGAATAACAGGCCTTATTGATATTGTTTACAATAAGGGGACCAGTACGGTGATTATTCTGGACAATTCCATTACCGGAATGACGGGCCACCAGGATAATCCCACAACGGGCTTTACCATAAAGAAAGAGCCCACCAGGCAGGTAGATCTGGTTAAATTGTGCCAGGCTGTGGGAATTGAGCGCGTCCGGGTCTGTGACCCATACAATCTGGAGGAGTTTGAGAGAATAGTAAAGGAAGAAACCGCCGTCGATGAACCTTCGGTTATCATCGCTCAAAGACCCTGTGCGCTCCTGAAAAATGTAAAACACTATCCCCCGCTTTCGATAAATCGGGATAAATGCACTAAATGCCGCATGTGTATGAGGTTGGGCTGCCCTGCCATTGTGGACAGAGGAAATCATATCGAAATCAACAGCGCCCTTTGTGTTGGCTGTGGTTTATGTACCAAGGTTTGCCGTTTTGGCGCAATTGAGAAGGCAGGTGGCGCAGAATGACTGATACAGCAATTATGATCGTTGGTGTAGGCGGCCAGGGAACTCTCCTGACCAGCCGTATTTTAGGATATGTAGCCGTAAATTCAGGCATGGATGTAAAGGTCTCGGAGGTTCATGGAATGTCCCAGCGCGGAGGAAGCGTGGTAACCTATGTCAAGATGGGGGATAAGGTGCATTCGCCTATTATAGAGAAAAACGAGGCCGATATTCTTTTATGCTTTGAACAGCTGGAGGCTTTAAGATGGATAGACTATGCCAGGAAGGACGCCTCCGTTATTATTAACACGCAGAAAATTGATCCAATGCCCGTCATTACAGGAAAGGCAAAATATCCGGAGAATATCATCGAAAAAATAAAAGAGGATTACCCCAATGTTATTGCGGTTCCGGCCCTTGAAATGGCCAGGAAATGCGGCAGCATCAAGGCCGTCAATGTGGTGATGATCGGTGTGATGGCAAGAAGCACCAAGATTGCTAAGGACATCTGGATCAAGGCCATTGAAAACACGGTAAAGCCTCAATTTATAGACATGAATATAAAAGCCTTTTTGGCCGGATACGAACAAAAATAGGCTGAAAAAACCATAGGAACGATCCGATATTTTGGGATGCAAACGGGAGGTATCACCATGTTCAATGATAAGCTTGTTAAAAGCCTGGGGAAATCATCGATGATCCGGGCCATGTTTGAAGAAGGAAGCCGCTTAAAGAAAATATACGGGGAGGACAAGGTCTATGATTACAGCCTTGGAAACCCTGAAGT